>NZ_CAXAVM010000109.1:0-22698 GCF_963972345.1 uncultured Gimesia sp.
CGGCAGAGCCCTGCAGATCTCCCCCGGAGGCAGCCAGTTCCGGCCGCGCGTTCAGCGCCCACTGGGGATTGATTTCTCCCGGTGAAGAAAGCCCCATGTTGGAACGGGATAGGAATAGATATTTATCCGTATAAATCGAGCTGTGTTCCCCAAAGAAGTTACTGCTCGGGTCATAGTTGAGATCGACGCCATCCGGATCGATATCAGTCGGCTTTCGCACGTTCCCGGCTGTATTCAGGTTGATCAACCCGTCCAGATCGTAAACAGTGAAGGAAAACAGGGGCAGAATAAATTGAGTAGGATCGTTAGGATTTTCCACGGGAGGAAAATCAAGGTCCATCCAGATCCCTTCTCGGGGACCAGTGCCATCGTTATCTACATCCAGTTCGAGAATCGGCTCCCCTGTCACACTATCAAATGAATCTGTAAAAATGCCTAACTCACCGTGAGCAGTAGCATTGCCTCCCGCCACTGTGGTTGGTTGAAACGGGAACGCACTTGAAAAACGCGGTGTCGTGGATGCGGTTCCACCCGGATCGACGAATACATGTGCTGGATGAGGCCGGAGAACCCTTGTAGTAGTCTCTTTATCGGGATTAATAGTACCATCATTCTCATACCAGTCTCCCACATGAACACCGCTGGTTGCATCTCGAAAAAACTGGGGACGGACGAAAGAGGGGATGATGACCCGTCTGAGAGTTCCACCATCAAATGTATAACCATCGTAGGCGAGAAACAGATTGTTGATATCGGGCGAAGTATAATCGACGTCCGGTTCGGGAATATTATTCTGCCGCAATGCAAAGGGTAATGTGCCACCATGGGCGGCCCGACTGTGGTTTAAGGCGAGCAGATTTTGATCAGCATCAGGAGTTCCATCAAAATCCTGATCGACGGAGACAATCCCTGAACCGCCCATAATCACATTGATACCCTGCCCGGTGAAGGGGTGGACATCGGAGCCGAACATTTTAGGCAGCATGGAATGCCACTTGCCATGCAGGGCACTGTTATAGAGCTGATCATCGGGACCGACAATCAACTGGCGCAGCCCCCAGTTGAAGAGGACGTCAGCATCGAGACCGGGGTCGGCCTGGTTGACGGCTGCTTCGGTAAAGTACTGCGCACTGCGCTCTTCCTGGGAAGCGAAAGTATAGAAGACGACCCCCAGCAGCGACAGCATTGCCAGCAAGGCGATCACGACGAGCAATGTCGAACCGTGACGTGCCTGCTGCTGTAACTGACTGTCATTGAGTGTGATCTGTTTCATACGATTGAATTTCATTTCAAAACCTCCCAAAGTGACCAAAGGCCGTGGCCCGGTCCGGCACGATGGGGAAAATGCCTGCTGTTGTCTTTTATTCTTCACTCCGACTTCTGAGCGGATGAATCAGGGTCATTTGCCTGACCTGTCCCGAAGTCGGATCTTCATAGCGAACTAAAATACGAATTGCGGTTAAAGGACTGGGATAGTGCTCAGTTCCCTGATCCGTCAGGTCATACACTGGTAAGCCTGCTGAATCGGAAAGCATCGGATAAGGGGGATCAAAATCAGACGCAACCGAAGTTGCGGGATGCCAGGTATCAAATACATTCTTCCATTCGGTATTCCCGGCTTCCGCATTCTGTTTTGCGCCGGCAGCAAAGCGGGCCGTGACTGGTAAGGCAGGATCGCCGATATCAACAAAGTCCTGATAGCGATCATCAAACACCTTGATATCAAAAGAACGCACATTGGCGAGGACGAGGTCCTCTGAACGGCGCGGACCGTTTTTCAGCATCTCCACGACACGCGTCTCAGAATTGACAACCAGATTCGGTCCGGTGGGATCCATGGGATTGCCCCCGCCCCCCAGGGAAACTGGCATCAGATCCTGCGGATAGTTAAAGTTGACATGTGACGTTTCCTCATGCGTGAAGCGGCCGATAAATAACTGTGGATTCGAGGCAGACGAACTGGTCATGTACTCGCGCGATAAGCCGGTCGCATGATTAAACCCAAACCGATAATGGGGTCTGCCCAGTGGGAAGTAATCAGTACTGGGGGAAGAGTTATCCAGGTCTGTTAAATCGTGAAGACGCGCTGAAAAGATACCTGATCCCGAAGGAGGGGTTTCATATCGAAAGGCGGAAAAATCAAAATCGCGCCAGAAATTACAATCTGCGTGTTCATCATCACTGTAAAGGGGATCGGGTATACTTCCACCGGGCCGCAGAAAATACGGAATACCGTTCGATGTTTGAGGTTGTGAGTCGGTCACGCCCGTAACTGTTAATGGTTCACGGATTAATAGTTCACGGCGATAGAGATTACTGCCTCGCAGGAAGTAACTGACTTCAACTGCAGAAGATTGAGACGTGCCATCGGCGACGATGCGACCATCATCGGCATCCGGCTGATTGGGATGATTTGTCAGGTTTTTGTATGCTGTGGGAATAAACGAATGATTCATATTCGCGCGACCGTAGTAAAAACCTTCTGTATCATCATCCTGGCTCGGATCGGAAAAGGTCGAGACGGTAAATTGCAGAATATCATCGGTGTCGTCATTGGGATCATTCTCGGAGATGTAGAAGTACCCTTTACGATCAGCCTTATAATATTCAGGGCTGCGCGGGTCAGTTGAAGCAGGTTTTGTACCGGGTGGTGTTGTAAAATCGATGTAGTTGGCGAAAGGCAGCAGGTACTGGAACGTACGGTTATCCAGATCGGCCTGCATGACAGTTACCAGCAGACGTTCGCGCTGATCATTTTCAGAAATCCCCCGCTGCGTGGTCATGGAGCCGGACAGTATCTGGAAGATCTCGGTAAACATCAGCATCATCAGCAGCACCAGTGCTACGGATACGATCATTTCCACGAGCGTAAAACCAGTGTGGAACGCAGCAGAACTGCGATCGGACTGACTCGCCTGGATTCGATTTGATGTTTTCGGTTTCATAAAACACTTCACTTTACTACGGCCCGGGAGGGGTTACCTGTTGTTTATCTTGCTTTGTTTCCCAGTGGATAGACCTGTACGACATTGGGCATCACGATCAGACCGTCAACGGGTGTGCCTGCACTACCTGGATTATTGATGGACTGGATGATCGGCTGATCCAGAATCAGGTCGGCATACTCTGCGCCGGGTGCCGTGGCTTCTTCTTCATTGACAATCAACTGAATGCGATACCAGCGTGCGTTTTTCGCGTCAAAGACGTATCCCCCCTTTTTCAGCAGTGGTCTCTCTACACTGTTATTATAACGCAATCGGAACGCACGCCGCTGGTAGTCGTCGGAACCAGGCCAGCCTGCTTCGCCTGCAAATTCATCAATGCCGCGACCATCACTATTATCCCCATTTTCATCATCATCGTTATCGTCATCTACACCGGCAACCCCCCATTGGAGATCATTCCCGGGGAGCCATTCAGCTACAAAGTTTTCGACCTGATGCAGGGCTTCAAATTCGGGAGAAAAATTGCGACGGAAGAAAACGACCACGTCGACGGAAGCGACATCCGTAGCGATTGATCGACGGACGGTTAACAGATACGAATACTGCATATTCAGAATTTCGATCCGAACTTTGGAGATACTATCATAAAGATCGTTATCAGGAAGGGGATCCCCCAGGCTGATTTCCCTGGTAGAGGTATCAACACTGCCCCCCGTGATACTACGAGTCTGAATCTGTCTGCCAGTCGAATCATAAATCAGGATCCGTCCGCCGGTCGTAGAATCGTTTAAAGTAGTCTGCAATTCTCCCAGTGACAAAATACCGGAATTGATGTCCTCATTATCGATCTCAATGGTATCTCGTGTGCCATTGATGCTGAAAGGAATCCCTTCATACAGCAACGTCCAGCTGTCCTGCTGAGAGAAAAAATTCATCGCCTGCAGCTGTGTTGTCAGACCGGCATGATAGCGGGGAATACGTGTGACTGGTGTGCTGGAACCATCGTTGCCAAAACTGGCTTCCAGTCCTGTGCCATCCTCTGACGCGTAAAAACTTCCGAGGGGATCGACAATGTAATTCCGGTTTCTACGCTGATGGGCGATATGCCCGTTTGGATTTAATGTCCCATCCGGATCGAACACAAAAAGTTGCGGGAATGCATCGATCAACGCTTCGGCGTTATAACGGAGAACGGTCGCGTTCGTGAGTTGGGTGGCCTGCACGCCACGCATAATGGAGATCGGGAACAGTGACGCCAGTGAAACAACGCCGATGCTCATGATCATGACAGACATGAGTACTTCCATCAGCGTGACACCGGTCCGCGAAACGAATCCCGAGCAAACAGATCTATTGCAGTTTTTCAGAGGAAATTTTTTCATTTGGCAAGCTCCCCTGTTTCTGCATAGAAGAATACATCCGGGGGAACATTGCCTGGCTGATCGAAGAAGAGCGGATAGGCACTCACATTCCCGGTTCGCGTGAAGATTGTTAACATCGACGGGGTTGTATTCAACTCTGTTCTCCAGACAACGCCATTATCCGTCACAGACGCTCCCTCAGTGCGGGCTGCTGCCGTACGAAAGACCGTGGGATCAGCACCGCTCTGTCCTGCAGTAGTGCATACAAATACTCGATCATAGGGTGTGAACTCGTAAGGCCCTTGTGCAGGGAACAGAACGCGAGCTCCCTCTGCATAATTGACGCCGCGGCGCCAGGCTGACTGAATATTCTCCAGCGTATCGACGACAAAGTGAATTTTGCCTCCCCCTGCTTCACTGCCTGAAACCGTGCCTCGAGGAGAAAACATCAGATCCAGGTGGCTGGAATAAAGGCGATAATCATCGCTGCCCGGCCAGAGATATTCGTTGTTATCATCGGCGCCTCCACTACTATCATCATCGATGCCGGCTTTACCAGGGAGACCATCTTCGCCTCCAGAAATTCCAGTTACACGCCAGCTGACAGGTAGGTAGGATCGATCCAGATCAATGCCGGCATTGTTGGGCAGGAGTGTCGGTTCTTCACCTGACAGCACAACGGGAGGCAGTTCCAGCAGATAGGTCGAAGGACCACTGCCGGGCGCGAAAGCGACGACCTCATTGGGAGCAGAAGTGCCTGGATCCCGATAGGGAGTTGTCAAACGTAAAACTTCATCGACATCCTCATCATATGAGGCCTCGGGCTTTGAAATGGGTGAACTGTTCAAATCAATCGTGTACCACGAACCACTGGCATCGCCGGGAATTTTAATCCGTGCACCATCTTTTATCTGACCTCGTGTGTACAGAAACCGCCAGTCAGTCCCTCCACCACGTACATTCAGAATGGTATCGGGGATACCATCTGGTACTGGGCTGGCATCGATCCGTTCCAGGCGAATTACGCCCTGAATCCAGTCGGGACTGGGTGCGATATAAACCATGCTCGTCACAACGGTCGGGTTATTAGGATCGATCAGAAAACGGACGCCCCGTGGCTCTTTGGCATAGATGGCCCGATCACGGGCTCCCGCCAGATACGACTGCACCTGGCGTGAGGCGCCACGGGTCACGTCGCTCGAGAGTGCAAAATTGATCGAACTCACCGTCATGACAACCAGAATTGCCATAATTGAGATCACGACCAGCAACTCCACGAGCGTAAAGCCGACTCGTGTTGCAACTCGCTGAGAGAACTGATTGTTCCTGTGAAAGGCGGGCATGGAATTACCTTCCTCCGGCGCGTTGATTGTGATTAGTGATATTATCATAGACGGCATCAGTGGTGCCCGGTATTCGCTGCGCCAATACACCACAATTGGTTTCATCATGCGGTTCATACAGCCCCAGCATGCCATCCTCGCCGGCGGAAACAATTAAAGGCAACCAGTACGTGCCTGCCGTGGCATACTCCCCGGTGTTATATACAACCGTTGTATTGAACAAGGAAATCAACAGATCGCCGGAGCGCTTATTTTCATGTTCGATGCGGCTCTGGGGATCGTCAGGATCGACACTCAAGGGGTCCTGTTCGTTGAATCCTGCTGCAGATGCGGGAGGCAGACCATCAAAGAAGACGCTGGCAAAAGGCCGATCAATGCCGCCTGCTTCAGGTCGAATCACGCGTGTCGGCCAGCGATAAAAACGGAGCGGTCTGCCCCAGCCATCCACAAATTCCATTAAGCCGTCGCCGTCGGTATCTTTCACTTCAGACGCCGTAAAAGCATCTTCTCCGACGGGGGGGACGCCATAAGTTTCATGTTTGGTTAATACATAGTAGAGGTATTCCGAACTGATGCTGACACCGCCATCCCCCGTAAGGGTATCACTGCCGACGGCTCCGGAGGTAACACCGTTCTGAGCCTGCATCGCAGTGTTGATTTGCGAATTTTCCTCGATGTACTGAGGAAACTGTTCTCGAAAAATATCTTTGCGTACCAGAATTTCCACGACCGGTTTAGGGAGACTGCGGTATTTTGCACCATTGGCATCAACCAGAGATACGTACTTCTGTCCGATCAGAGATTCAATCTGCTTTTGATTTTTCGCTGAGTCGAGCGCTTTTCGCATGGCTTCGACACGATTCTGTACCAGGCCATTAATCTTAACAATGGTCGCCATGGTCGCTTTTTCACGGGCTTTATTACCGATATTGCGTACCACGAACGCAGACGTGGCAATCAGAAACAGCAGAATGCCGACGACCATCATCAACTCGACGATGGTGAAACCGCCGCGATGTGATCGAACAGATTGTGAAGCTGTTAAACGTCGCATTTTAAAAAACCTGACTTCTTAAAAACTGAATCATGATTACTGCAGAGACCCGCTGACAAAGTTAGTAATGTTATCCGCTTCTACAGCGCGATTACCCGGCAGGTTCTTACCAGGAGAGTAATTGCCACCTTCTCCCAGCTGGTAATCAGAACCGGGTGAAATGATCTGGAATGACTTGGGCTTGAAAGGGGGACCAAGAGTTGAGGATGCAGGATCCCCTTGACGGTAAACGTCATCCATAATGGTCCCAAGATCACCAGAGCGATATCCACGCCCACCGTAACTGCTGAGATAAAGATAGGGAACCTGTTGACTGGGAAAGGAATCCAGATACTCCGGAGCAAACTCCCCAGGATTCGTTGCTGCATCAGTATCCACAAAGCGACTGATATCAAATTCAAAATATGGCCCCTGACGCCCTGAATTCGTGGCTGAGTATTCAGCGTCAAATCCGGGATCTGAAGAAGTATGCCCAGGATTCAAAAAGGGACGTGCCGGGTTCTTTGAGAAACCATAGATCCGAAAAGTCCCATCAGAGGTTCTTTCATAAACACCTCCTAAAAAGAACACGAGACATTCACCAGCATTCAGAAAAATTGTGTCGGATGTGTCTCCGTCGCCATTAATATCACAGGGAAGTGAGAAGTTGTATTGAGGCCACAGTTGTCGGATCAGACCTTTACTTCGTGGATCCCAGCTGGCGGAACCAGGTTCATAAAGGATAATTCCACTGGGGGGATCCATACCAAAATCAGTTTTGAAGGCGGTGATCGCTGTTTCCAGGTTTCCGATTTCCGCACGCACCTGTGCCTGCTGTGCCCGGAGTCTTACTGCTCCGATGGCGGGGATGAGCAGGCCCAGGAGAATCAGGATGATGACAATGGCGATCATCAGTTCGATTAAGGTGAACGCACGCCTGCTATATTCTGACGCCGAAAAGGTGATTGGCGGCCGACGTTTCATTGTTTACTCCTAACTCTTTACGGAAAAACAGTTTGAGATGGAAAAACTCTGGCTGTCTGATTTTGAGAGTCCGTTCAGCAGAGAGTTTTCTACATTATATTATAGGCAAATATCATGCCTTGATGTCCACATTAAACGTAACCTGTTGTGATTGTTAGTCATATTGCTATTTCACTACGTCACAGACAGGCGGAAATGCGGGAAAATTCTGTATTATTCTGCAACACCCTGTCCAAAACACTACGAAAGATCGTTCAACAGCTTAATTAAAGGCATGAACAGGGCGATCACGATGAAGCCGACAATCAGCCCCAGTATGATCACCATCAGAGGTTCGAGCAGACTCACCAGCGCGTCCACGAGCACGGCGACTTCTTCGTCGTACACGTCCGCCACCTTGTAAAGCATGTCGTCCAGCGCACCGGTCTCTTCACCCACGTCCACCATATTGACGACGATGTCATCCACGATGCGCGCTTCTTTGAGCGGAACCGCCATGGTTTCCCCTTCGCGGATCGCCGCGTAAATGGTGTCGAAGGCGCGCTGGAAGACCATGTTCCCTGCCGTGTCGCGGGCAATGATAATGGCTTCCAGAATGGGCACCCCGGACGCGATGAGCGTCCCCAGGGTTCGGCAGGTACGCGCGGTGACCGACTTACTGATAATTTTTCCTAATAAGGGTATGCGCAGCGAGATCCAGTCGACCACGAACGCCCCCTTCTTATTCTTCTTCACGATCTTGATAAATATATAAAATGCGAGCGGTACCGCCGGGAAGAGGTAGAAGTAGTTGACCACGATATCACTGACTTTCATCAGCGCCAGGGTAATGCCGGGCAGTTCGGTACCGAAGTCGAGGAAGATCTTCTTGAACTTGGGAATGATCCAGTACATGATGAAGCCGACGATCAGGCCGGCAACCGTGATCACGGCGACCGGGTAGATCATGGCCCCCTGCACTTTTTTCTTCAGACTCTGGGCACGTTCTTTGAACTCGGCCAGACGCTGCAGAATGATTTCGAGAGCACCACCGGCCTCCCCCGCTTTCACCATGTTGACGTAGAGGTTATCAAAACATTTGGGCTGCTTGGCCATGGCTTCGGAGAGCGTATTCCCCGATTCAATATCCTCGATTACGCCATCCAGAGAGGCTTTGAGCGGCCCGGGCTTGGCTTGCGCTTCCAGAATTCGCAGGCTTCTGAGGATCGGCAGACCAGCGTCCTGCAGTGTGGACAGCTGACGGGTAAAAGTACAGAGTTGCTTGGGCCGCACACCCCCGATGGAGAAGCCCCCTTTTTTGGCACTGGCCTTTTTTGCACCGCCGCTGGTTTTGCCGCCGGCTCCTTTTTTCTGTTTCTTACCGCGACCTTTTTCGGCAATCTTGGTAACGAAAAAGCCCTTCTCTTTAATGAGAGTCTGCGCATCAGCTTCAGAAGGGGCCTCGATCGTGTCTTTCACTTCGAGTCCAGTATTATCCATGGCCTCATATTGATAAACCGGCATGGCGTTACTCCGTCAAAAGTCGTCTTAAAAATGGTTTGTATTGTAAATGAGCCTGGTGGCCCTCGATTAAGCGATATCTTCCACGACGGTTTCGCGAACGACTTCGTCGATCGTGGTGACGCCGTCAAAAATCAGTTTCAGTCCCGCTTCACGCAGGGTAGTCATTCCCTGGCTGCGGGCCATCTCGCGAATATCATCCACCGAAGCATCTTCGGTAATCAGGTCGCGAATTTCGTCAGTGACGTCCATGAGTTCATACAGGCCCGTACGGCCTTTATAGCCCGAGTTATTACAGGTGGAACAGCCTTTTCCATAATAGAAACTGTACTGGCGGGCCTGTTCAATCGGGAGCTGAAGTTCCATCAACAGCTCATCGCTGGGTTCAAATTCGGTCCTGCATTCCTTACAGATTGTCCGCACCAGTCGTTGCGCCTGAATGGCTTCCACGGTCGCGGTGATGAGGAACTTGGGAATATCCATATCGCGCAGACGGGTGATTGCCGAGGGCGCGTCGTTGGTATGCAGCGTGCTGAATACCAGGTGGCCTGTCAGGGCTGACTGCACGGCGATTTCCGCGGTTTCGAAATCGCGAATTTCGCCGATGAGAATCTGGTCGGGATCGTGACGCAAAATCGCACGCAGAACAGTAGCAAAGGTGACTTGAATATCGGGATTGACGGGCACCTGAATCAGACCATCGATGTCGTACTCGATGGGGTCTTCGGTCGTAATAATTTTTTCTTCGATGACGTTCAGTTCGTTCAGGGCAGAATACAGCGTCGTGGTCTTGCCACTTCCCGTGGGTCCCGTCACCAGTACAATGCCGTTAGGGCGGTGAATCATTTCCCGGAAGCGTGACAGGGTCGTGGGATCCATGCCGATCTTGTTGAGGTCCAGCTGCACCACGGTCCGGTCCAGCACCCGCATAACCACGGCTTCACCAAACAGGGTCGGCAACACACTGACTCGCAGGTCGACGGGGTTGCCGCCAACATTCAATTCGATTCGACCGTCCTGCGGCAGACGACGTTCTGCGATATCCAGGTCGGCCATAATTTTTACACGCGAGACGATGGCATTGGCCAGGTGGCGTGGTGGTGGCACCATTTCATAGAGCACGCCATCGGCACGTACGCGGATCTTGAATTCGTCTTCGAAGGGTTCGAGGTGGATGTCACTGGCCTGGTCTTTGATCGCCAGCAGCATCACCATGTTTAACAGTTTTCGAATGGGGGCGGCATCGGCGACTTCTTCGGCAGAAGAGAGGTCATAGACATTTTTGCTCTTGTCTTGCCCGAGTTCGTCTTCCATGGCACCGATGACATCTTCAATGCTGTCCTGGCGCTCGGCGTAGTGGCGGGCAATCGCTCCTTCCACATCTTTCAGATTGGAAACCGCCCCCCGGACATCGTATCCCAGGAAGTTCCGCAGGTCATCGAGCGCGGACACGTTCTGAGGATCCGCCATCGCGACGGTGAGCACACCATCCTTCAAAGAAATCGGCATGATCTTGTAGATGGAGGCCATTGTTTCCGGCACGAGTTCGAGCACCTTGGAAGGGATATTGGTCTCTTCCAGTTCGACGACGGGCATCCCCCACTGTTCCGCGAGCGCCTGCGTAACCTGTTCGTCGGTGACCAGGCCCATCCGGATGCCGACCTGACCGATGACTTCACCCGGGCTCTGCTTCTGCTCTTCCAGGATATCCCATAACTGATCTTCTGAGATATATCCCAGATCGACCATAATTTGACCAAGGCGTCTCGCTGCCATGTATGTCTACCTTTTCAGTTTGTTTTACTTTCCGGAATGACTGACCTGCTTTGGCGCTTCCCTGCCCCCTGAGTCTCAATCCTCAAAATCGTCGTCCTCTTCGCCATCTTCATCGTCTTCGAGTAATCCCTTCTTCGCCATGGCGATTTTGGCCTTGAGTTCACCGGGATTATTCGAACGCATGACGACATCTCTTTCCTCACAGAGCCCATCTCGCCAGAGGTTAAACAGCGCGTCGTCCAGCAACTGCATCCCGTACTTGCGTCCGGTCTGAATACTGGAATTGATACGATATGTTTTTGCTTCACGAATCAGGTTGGCAATCGCAGGTGTAACCACGAGCATCTCGTAGGCAGCAACCAGCCCCTTCGGTTTTTTGGGCATGAGTGCCTGACTGAGGATCCCGATAATGGATGAAGAGAGCTGAGTACGAATCTGGTCCTGCTGACTGGTGGGAAATACGTCAATGATACGGTCGACGGTCCCCTGGGCACCGGTTGTATGCAGTGTCCCAAACACGATGTGCCCTGTTTCCGCAGCAGTAATTGCAGCGGAAATCGTTTCGAGGTCACGCATTTCCCCCACCAGAATCACATCGGGGTCCTGTCGCAGCGCACGCCGCAAGGCTTCGGGAAAGGAAGGCACATCGACGCCGATTTCCCGCTGATTGATCGTAGATTTATTATGCTTATGATAATATTCAATGGGGTCTTCCATCGTGATAATATGATGGTCCATCGTATTATTCATATGGTTGATCATACTGGCCAGACTCGTCGTCTTACCACTACCTGTGGGTCCCGTTACCAGAAACAGACCACGCGGGCGTTCCAGCAGATCGGTGATGACAGAAGGCAGTCCGAGTTGTTCAAATGTGAGAAACTCGTTCGGAATACGACGCAGCACCATACCGATCTGGCCGCGCTGTTTGAACACGGAAACGCGAAAACGGGCTTTTTCACCAAAGGCAAAACCAAAGTCGGTCCCCCCGACTTCCTGCAGTTCCTGCTGGTTCCGTTCGGGTGTGATACTCTTCATCAGGGCGACGGTATCATCGGGTTCCAGGCTCTTGGTTTCCAGTCGTACCATATGCCCGCCCATGCGCACAACGGGGGGTTGCCCTGTCGTGATATGCAGGTCGCTCACTTTTTCTTTAACGACCGTTTCCAGCAGTTTGTCAATCTGAACTGTTGCCATCCAAAGTACTTTCTGAAAATTCTTTGATTGAAAAGTGAGCGATCACCGAAAGTTCGCGGGAACGACGATAACGCCAGAAGTAGAGATCATTCTTTGAGTTGAGTTATTCATTTCCCAGAACGAATTCGCTCCTGGATTTTTCCCTGATCAATCGGGTCCAATGAGAATTTAGTGATACGTAAATCAGCAAATTAAATGAAATAAAAGATAAGACGTTCTAGAAATGGTTTACTGAAATCAGGTCGCTTAATTGGCGTTCCTGACATAATTATCCGGTATTCTGCTGCAAAACTCAACAAATGCACGGAAATAGATCAAACTCTTCACATGAAAGCAGGGTGGTTTTTCCGGTTACTTTCACCTGACGAATCTGATCAATTGTATTTTTTCGTTGTTCTTTTAAGACCCTTCCAGACCTTTGGCCAGCTTCATTGCCTCCGAAAGTGTTGTGATCCCCAACAGGGCTTTCTCGGCGGCGTCCTCAGCCAGTGATTTCATGCCGTGCAGGCGAGCCTGTCTTCTGATGTTCTGGGCCGCCTCACTGCGGAAAGTCATCTCACGTATAGCGGAATTCATCATCATCAGCTCAAACACCGCTTTACGCCCCTTATAACCGGTATGTGAACACGTGTTACAACCCTTACCTCGATGATGAATGGCGTTTGCCAGCTGAGTTTCGGTAAATCCGAGGTATTCCAGTTCGCCTGGATCGGGGACATAAGTCTCCACACACTTACCGCAAACAACACGAACCAGGCGTTGCGCCATGACTGCCATTACACTGGAAGCGACGAGGAACGGCTGTACCCCCATATCGATTAAGCGTGTAATAGAACCGGGCGCATCGTTCGTATGCAGCGTACTGAATACCAAGTGTCCTGTCAAAGATGCCTGAATTGCCATCTCAGCTGTTTCTTTATCTCGAATTTCGCCAACGAGGATCACATTCGGAGCCTGTCGCAACATCGCTCGAATGATACGGGAAAAATCGAGGCCGATATTATGTTTCACTTCCACCTGGTTAATACCGGGCAGATAGTATTCGACAGGGTCTTCGGCGGTAATGATCTTACGGTCGGGTCGGTTCAACTCACCGAGGGCACTGTACAAAGTTGTTGTCTTTCCGGAACCTGTGGGTCCGGTCACCAGGAAGATGCCGTTTGGCCGACGAATGATTGTCTGAAACCGCCGATAATTTTCTTCCGAAAAACCGAGGCTACGAATCCCGACCTTGATGTTATCGCGATCCAGAATACGCATGACCACTGCCTGTCCGTGGTTGGTCGGTAGAATACTGACACGCAGGTCATAGTCCTTTCCGGCAATCGTTGTTTTAATTCGACCATCCTGCGGACGCCGTTTTTCAGCGATGTCCATCTGCCCCATAATCTTGAAACGCGAGACCAGCGCCATCAGCAGGCGGCGGGGAGGGCTGTCGCGTTCAATCAGTACACCATCGATGCGGTACCGGATGCGAATCCGGTCTTCAAAGGGTTCGACATGAATATCACTGGCCCGCATATTAACGGCTTCACTGATGATCATGTTCGCCAGTCGGATCACCGGGGCACTGTCATCTTCATCAGCGACATTGCTGGAGGAGGCCAGTTCCGTGGCAGTAATGTCGATGGCGGTTTCCGTAAACTCCTTCAACATCGTATCAACCGACTCGGTTTCGCTCTGGCCATAATGCCTGTTGATGGCAGCCTGAATCGATTCGATGGGAGCCATGACCACGTCAATGTCACGGTTAATAATAAACCGCAGCTTATCGAGCACTTCGTATTTCATCGGGTCATGCAGGGCGATCTGCAGTGAATCCCCATCCATACCTACGGGAATCACCGTATTTTCCCGGGCCATGGATTCCGGGACGAGTTCAATTACCGACTGAGGAATTTCGAGCCCTTCCAGCTCGATGAACTCGTACCCATACATGGATGCCTGTGCCTGGGCAATGACTTCCGCACCGACATATCCCAGCTTGACGAGTGCTTCTCCGGGGGAAATTCCCATGGAGCCGGCCATACTCGAGGCTTCATCCAGCTGAGCGGGACCAAGAAACCCATCATCGACTAACTGTTGCATCCAATCATCGGCCATTCAATTTCTCCACGGGAAAGTATCACTGTTCGACGGCGAGGAATCTGTTTTTCCCATAACATACAGTGGGAATCAAGACTCTCGTCAAATCTGGTTTATTAAAATTATATGAACTCCCGGTGGAAATCCACCATTCAGCTGATCCAAAGTCTGCTGAACCTGTTCGTCATACCCACATCAACGGAGTTGACTGACTGCTGATTTTCCAATGTGTCATTGGGGAAATAAGACGTTAGATATGTCGAGCGAGAATTGTTCAATGTGCCTGGAGCTGAAAGAGGAATGGCCCGTAACACGTTTTAAATTGTGTTGACGGGAATATTCTATAATCAACCAGAACAGGCTATTTTAATTTTGAGGCAGACGACATAGGGTGTCAAGGATGTAAATCACGATACTGATAATACTTGAGAGAGTTTTCATTTTCTCTTTGTACAGCAGGCACCCGGCAGACCCTGAATTCTCAGCCTGCAAAAGATTGTGCCAGCTCCTGCATGGCAGCTACCGCTGTTTCAATTTGCTGCACTGTTGTAAAAGGCCCGGGACTGAAACGGAGCGTTCCTCCGGCTTCTTTTGATCCAATACAGGCATGAATGCGAGGCGCGCAGTGTAAACCGGCCCGGATCTGAATTCCGAAATTCTCATCCAGTATGGACGCCAGCACCTGCGGTTCGGCAAATTGACTCACCAGGCTCACGACTCCCACCCGATCTTCGGCCGCCCCGGGTCCGGGTAACAGAAATCCGGGAAGCTGCTGCAGCCCTTCCAGCAACTGGGCTGTTAACTGCTGTTCATGCTGACGGAACTGAGCAACTCCCTGCTCCAGCACATACTCAAGGGCAGCACGCAAACCGATGAGGCCGGGAGCATTGTGATTCCCGGATTCGAATTTCTCAGGCATGGAGACCGGTTGAGTTTCTTCTTCGCTGCGGGTACCGGTTCCCCCCTGTCGCAAGCTCTGCACCTGATCGACCAGGTCAGAGCGAATATAAACCAGTCCCGTTCCCAACGGGCCCAACAAGCCTTTGTGTCCCGGACAGGCCAGAAAATCGATCGGCGTCTCCGCTACATTCAAAGGTAGATGTCCCGCGGACTGCGCGGCATCTACCAGAAATAAGGCTCCTGCGTTTCGCGCAATGTCGCCCACATCGTTCACGGGTTGAATGGTACCCGTCACATTGGACGCATGATTCAGAATGATCAACCGCGTGTTTTTTCGAATCGCATTTTGAAACGCCTGCGGTTCGACCAGGCCGCTCTGATCAGCGGGAACAATTGTGGTCTCCAGTCCCCAGCGGTCTTTCAATGTCTGAAGCGTTCGAAGTACCGAATTGTGCTCCACATCCGATGTGATGACATGATCCCCAGGCTTTAAGACGCCGTGAATAATTGTATTCAGGCTGTCTGTCCCGTTGAATGTGAAAGCGATCTCTTCCGGGCGTGCAGCCCCCAGCAGTTTTGCAGCCAGCTTTCGACATTGATCGATGGAGGACTGCAGTTCGATCGATTTCCGGTAAGCTCCGCGACCAACGGGGACACCACTGTTTCGGTGATAAGCGTCCATTGCAGTGTAGACAGAATCTGGCTTGGGGAAGCTGGTAGCTGCGTTATCCAGGTAAATCAACGGCTGTTCGCTCATGGTTCAGATTCAATCCACTTTCAGAATTCAGCCACCGATGGAATACATCGGGCGATCCGGCTGAATGAATCGTGCTGTGTTGATTTCATGCCCTTCTTTTTTCGCGGTAATACTGCCGCGTATCGCTGCGATGATTTCCTCATCAGGCGCATTCGCTTTAAACATGGCCCTGATATCCGTTTCCTCCAGGCTGAACAGGCAGTTGCGCAGCTTGCCATCGGCGGTGATGCGAAATCGATTACAGCTCATGCAGAACGGGGCACTGATGGAGGAGATGAATCCAATCCGTCCGACGCCATCCTCGAAGACAAAATTGGAAGCGGGTGCACTCTTGTCAGACTGTTCCTGTGGTACCAGAGGCATAATCCCCTGTGAGAGGATTTCCTGAATTTCATGGGCAAACAGAACTTTGTCACGTTCCCATTGATTATCCGCATCCAGCGGCATGAACTCGATGAAGCGAATTTCAGCACCGGTTTCCCGCGCCAGTTTTCCGAAGGGAACGATTTCTTCTTCCGTCAGGTTGCGGATGGAAACGGCATTGATTTTCACAGGATCAAAGCCAGCGTCGTGAGCAGACTGGATCCCCGCCCGTACTTTATCGTAATCGTCACGGCGGGTGATCTGTTTGAACTTGGCCGCATTCAGAGCGTCCAGGCTGATGTTGATCCGTCTCAAGCCGGCATCATAGAGCTGTTGTGCATATTGCGGCAGCAGAATCCCATTGGTGGTGATGCCGATGTCTTTAATTCCCGGAATGTCGGCAATCATTTTCACCAGTTCGGGGATATTTTTTCGAACCAGGGGCTCTCCGCCAGTCAGACGGATTTTGTCGACTCCCAGTGGGACCACCAGGCGAATGAAGCGCACGATCTCCTCGAACGACATAATCTTACTGCGATGTACGAACTGCACATCTTCGGAAGGCATGCAATAAAAGCAGCGGATATTGCAGCGATCTGTCACGCTGATGCGCAGATTGTTATGCACACGTCCAAACGTATCAATCAGTTGATTCAGATTTTCCATTAATGCCTCTTACAATCAGGACGGGGAACACGATCTGCTGACTCCCGCCAGTTCTCTACTCTTATTATAGGCAGTTCTAAACCCGAAACTGCTTTATTCTGTTTTGATTCCCGGATGTTCCCATTCGGTGGTGCCGTCAGACCAGTTTTCCTTTTTCCAGATGGGCACAATTTCCTTGAGCCGATCAATCAGAAAACGCCCGGCTTCGAATGCTTCCTTGCGATGAGCAGAACTGACGGCGATGGCTACGCTGATTTCACCCAGTGTCAGATGCCCCACGCGATGTTCGATGGCAATCCCGTGCACGTCCCACTGGTCGCGGGTCTCGTCAATCAGCTGCTGCAGCATCTGGTCAGCCATCTCCGGATAGGCCTCGTAGTCTAATGCCACGGTCTGTTTACCCGCAGTCATTTCACGTACGGTCCCCATAAACAGCACCACGGCACCGCATTCGTGCGAACGCACCTGCTCGGTGAGGACGGCGTAGTCAATGGGTTGATCTGTAATGGAAATAGAGTCTGTTTTCATAATCGGTAACCAACATACCAGGTGATCAGGTTCAATTTCAGCCGCCACTGACGGGAGGAAAGCAGGCCACTTCCTGAGCTTCCGTCAGTAACTGCTCTTCCCCGGCGTAGGCGTTGTCCACGGCGATTAGAAGCTGTCCACTCAACGGCTGCAACGAGGGATACTGCTCAGCAATGGCCTGCCTCAGACGGGCTACGGTTGTTCCTGCTCCCACTTGAACCGAGATCAAATCACTGTCTGCCAACTCGCGGGCCCGGGCAAATAACCTGACCTGAATCTGTTGGGCTGTCATGACACTACCAGTTTTTTCTTTTGCGGCTGCAAAGCCCGTCCCAGCTCAGGCATCAGTCCATAAGAGAGTGCCAGCAGTTTGAGAGGGTGGATGGTGGGAATCCGGCTTTCCTGTTCCATCTGCATTTTGCAACTGCTGCATTCAGTTACACCCGCTTGAACGTTTGTTATTTTCATATGATCGATCAGCTCCCGACCGATCTGCCTGGAAGTTTCAAAGGTATCACGGGCCAGACCGTAGGTCCCCGCCATGCCCGAACAGCCTTTTTCAATTGTATTCACCCTCAGCTCAGGAATCAAAGCGAGAAGCGCATTTAAAGCCGAACGTGATGATAAAGCCTTGATATGACAAGGGGTATGGTAATCCAACTCCAGATCCAGACGCCCGAAATCGGTTTTTAAACGCTGCGATTCGTGCAATTGCCAGAGAAATGCCCCCGCTTCGCTGACCTGTTCAGAAATCACCCGACTGTCTTCGCCAGGCACCAGCATGGGATACTCCTGTTTCAGACAGACTGCTGCTGCAGGTTCCGTGCAGATGATCTGATGCCCCTCTTTGGCAAATTCCGCGAGGATTTTAATGTTCTCCTCCGCTAAGCCACGCGCGGCAATCAAATCGCCGGCGGAAACCATCGCCATTCCCGATGCCAGCTGCTGCGGCGGGACATATACGGGAATCTGATTGTGCTGCAATACCGCCAGCATCGCGTGGGCCAGTTCTGGATCGTGGTAGTTGGCATAATAGTCAACGAAAAAGATGACCAGATTCGGATCACTGCCTGGTCGTGGTCGTTTCAGATATTTCTTGGGGACCGATCTCAAAAACGAACGTCGCGAAAAGAAGGGGAGCTTGCGATCGCGGTGAATGCCCATCATTTTTTCCATGAGCCACCGCGCAGAAGAATTATTGATCGCCCAGTTCGCCGCCATCGAAAGTGTACTGCCCAATGCGCCAAACGAATGGGCGCGCGACAGGATCCAGTCGGTATGATCCAGGCCGTTCGCAGAGACATACGCGGCCTTGGCTTCGATGGCCATCTGGGGAATATTAACGGTTGAGGGACAATCCAGTTGACATTGCTTGCAGTTGAAGCAGGTGTCTGCCAGATGTTTGGTTTCTGCTGAGGAAAGTTCGTTGGGATGCAAAGCCCCCGAGAGCAGACTACGGAAGAGATTTGCCTTGGCGCGGGGGGAGGCCTCTTCATCCGGGGCAATCCGAAAAACGGGGCACATCCTTGAACCAGCATCCTGACGTCGACAGGAACCACAGCCGTTACAACGGGCGGCTTCGTCCTGTAGTTCCTGCGGTGACCAGGCGAGCTGCAGGTCGACCAGTTCGGGAAACTTCTCCGGCACCGGCCTTAAATTGCGAATGGTTATATGCTGATCATCGTTGATGATCTTACCGGGGTTCAGCAGGTTATGAGGATCAAAAATATCTTTGACCTGACGAAAGACCCGGTATAAATCCCCGTATTGAGAACGAATGAACGCCGTCCGCGCCAGTCCGTCTCCGTGTTCGCCGCTGATCGTGCCATTCAGGGCAAACACCGTCTGGTAAAGTTCGCGGGCGATGGTCTCCAGGATGGGTGCATTTCGTTCCGTCAGCGCCGGCAAAAAGGGGCGCAGGTGGATTTGTCCCGAGGCGGCATGAGCATAGAGTGTCGCCGTGACCTGATGTTTCTGAAAAACTTTTTGTGCCTTTTGAGAGAACTCATACAGGCATTCGGGAGGAACCGCAATGTCTTCCACAAACGGCTGAGGCCGCGATTCTCCCGGCAGACGACTGAGCGATGGAACGACTTTCTGTGGCAGCGACCAGAGAAAATCCACTTCGTCCGGCTGATTGGATTCCATGGCGACAACGACGCGCGAATTGATATTCTTCACAGCAAGTGTCACATTATGCAGCCGCTGTTGTACCTGGGCATCACTGAAGCCGACCTGCTCAACCAGCAGTGCCGCTTCGGCTGCCGGAGAAATCAGCGATGCAAACCGCGGGTCTGCATCGCGGGCCAGTGACAGCAGGCGCCGATCCAGCAAGTCACAGGCGGAGGGTTGCTCGGGAATAATTGTCTGGACTGCTTTGATGGCAGAAGCCAGATCTCCGAACAGCAGGAGCGCCACGCCCCGATGCGCAGGTAACGGCGAGACATGCACCAGCGCGGAAGAGAACAGACCCAGTGTACCTTCCGAGCCGACCAGCATTCGCGCCAGATTCAGATGACTTCGGCTTTTAATCCCTTTCAGAAAATAGCCACTGCAGTTGGGAATGTTGGACCGCTGTTTTTCCTGGATCAATGCGGCATGATCAGTCAGCAGCTTGGAGAGTTTGCTCAAAATCGTGCGTTTGGCATGTTCGCCCCGCGCTTCGGGAGTCGGCTCATTCAGGAGTGAAGTTCCGGATCCTGTGGCAAAGGGCTGATTCAGAATCGACAGGCTTTCGTTTCCCGCTTCGAAACAGGTTCCATCAGCGAGAATCACTTCCAGTCGATTGACATAGTCCCGGGTTGAGCCGACCCGAATCGCCCGGGAGCCGGCAGCATCAATCGCCAGCATACTGCCCAGCGTCGTGACTTCGGTGTTCGAGGGATCTGGCGGAAAATACAGGCCTTGCGTTTTCAGATAGCGATTGAGTTGGGCATGTACCACACCAGGTTGAATGTGGACCAGATTATCGTTGATCAATTCAAACGCGTTCATGTAGCGGGCGCAGTCAATCACGATCCCACTGCCAATGGCATCACCAACCAGCCCCGTGCCTGCCCCGCGGGGAATCATGGGGACATTCATCTCCGAGGCATAGCGGGCGATCGTAATCAGATCATTACGGTCGCGGGGTGAGGCAATACACAGCGGCGGAACCTGGTACAGGCTGGCATCGCTGGCATAAATTGACAACGCAACGGGATCGCATCGCACATCACCTGCAATCAGACTGGAAAGATCTTCTGCGATTCGTTGCTGTTGACGGTCCAAAGTTACAGGCTCTCAGGTTGAAATTTTCGCACGCACATCAAAAGATTTTGAGGCAGATTCCATTGTATGCGATTGAAGTACCCGGTTTGAATACTCAATCGACCGAAACAGGCTTCATGCCGTTGATTCCCCCGCTGCTCTGAAAGAATCCTTATAATGCACGCAGGCCGCAGCCTTTATTCATTCTGCCTCGTCGACACTGCTTCCCCAGAAAGACAGATTCCAGGCAGTTCAACGTGTCTCTGCAGAATGCTTGTTGAAACCGGATGTATCGCGTGACTGTTTTGACAGCCATTCACAGGCAGGTTGTGGCAAGCCTTCATGGCCTCCCTGGAAAATCGTTACACGTGCATTGCCCGATTTTCGCCTGAGATGAATCTCGCGTCCATAAGTTTCATCGGTCACCTGATCGGAAGGCTGGGGGTTTTTCAGTGTTCCCTGCTCCCATAACTGCTGAATTTCTGCTTCGGAAACGGGAGTAGTCCTATTCTTCTCCGCCAGCACGTTGAAGGCATTGATTGTATGGGCGAAGGGAACCGAACCGGTTTGACCATCCGTCACACCAGCATTAAGGTCCAGAGGTAATTGAGTGGCATTCCCGACCCAGAACAATGGAGAACGATCACGGTATTGCTCATCAATTTCCTCTGAGGTGCCTGGTTTGTCCGTCAACGATTTTAAAATCATGCGGGCATAATTCTGAGGTACGCCCTCTTTCAGATGAAAGCGGTACCATTCCGCCAGATCGCTGATACCCACCCAGGCGGAAGCCGCCGAGAAACGATCGGGATGATGACCGGCCATCAGCATCGTCATATGCCCGCCTCCCGAAGAGCCTGCCAGGTAAATACGCGACTGATCCACGTTGTAATGCTGAATGACATAATCAATGGCGTCCAGAATATCCTGGCGTGCCAGTCGGGATCCACAGGCTTCAGGCTGCTGGTTGACACCTCGAAAATCGGGATGCAGATAAATCCAGCCGCGCCGTTCGGCTTCTTCCAGCCATTTCGCATTGTTCTGTTTATAATTACCGCTCCAGGAATGCAGAAAGACAAACAGGGGAGTCGGTTCCGTCTGAGCAGAAGCGGGAGCCCAGAGCATGGATGGCTGCAGACTGTGATCCAGGCTGCTTTTCACTTTAATGAGTTCCGGCTTTGCCGGTTTCTGATTTGTCTCAGAAACCTTTTCTGCTGCTGACAGACTCTGTGGATTCAAGGCGCACATACCTGATACACACAAATAGAATAATACAAATTTTGACATCGATGGGGATTCCTCAGTTCTTTGGCACGACACTTGATTTATTTCTCTTCCTGCGGTTCTGATTTCTGATTGGCGTATTCGATTTTGCCCCAGAGATTTCCGCCGACCTGACCGTGTTGCCAGGTACCAGCATAACGGCCTTCGTAGAACATCACGCGAGAAGTGAAGGTCCCCAGGCCGGGGATGGTCAAGTTGGTCAGGGAAATCACGGGAGTATCCCCCGCCCAGAAGACATTCAGAGGCATCGGTACATTGACATCATTCTCGCCATATTTGATGCGGGCGGTAATCAGCCACTGATCCCCCTGCAGTTTTTTGGCAGAAGCGATCTCATAGCGTTCTTCGCGAGGCGGTTTGCCGTTCTGCTTGCCATCAACACTGAAGTGCCCGACGAGAGTAGCACCACTCATCTGTTCTGCAAACTTCTGTTCAAGTTGCGCCTGGTCCGGCGCGCCAGCGCCCTTCTCTTCAGCCTGTTCCGCCGCAGAGACGACCATCGATGTCAGCAGCAGGATACAAACTGTCATAAAACTATTCTTGAGAAAACTCATGATTTCAGCCTCTCATTTTCATTGTGAATTTTCAGAACGAATTGAATTCGCTACGATACCGTAATCCTACACGATAACCGCTCACAGGTGAATCAACCGGTCGAACATATGACAGAATCAGAGCATCAATCACAGCCTGCTGAATCAACAGAAGCGCGAACCCCCTTGCCGGG
>NZ_CAXAVM010000110.1:0-22687 GCF_963972345.1 uncultured Gimesia sp.
TGATTCAACTTCTGATTCAACTTCTGATTCAACTTCTGATTCAACTTCTGATTCAGTTTCTGCCTCAGTTTCTGCCTCTACAACATCGGGTTCCGGTTGCACTTCTGCTCCCGCCTGAGGTTGATCTGTGGCCTGAGGAGCCGCAGCTGCCGGATTTTTCTGAGCGATTCGCATTGCTTCTTCTTCTGCTTCAACGCGTTCACTCTCCCGGTCTGCCACTTCGACAATCTGCTCGCACTGTGCGGCTGTCAGGCCTCCCAGTTCAGCCAGCTGATCCGGCTCAATCACAGACAGGTCGTAGTAACTGAAGAAGCCCTGGGAAACCAGACTTTCTGCCAGTTCTTCTGACACGCCAGGAATGGAAGAGAATGCTTCCACAGTTTTATCCAATTGCTCGTCCAGTTCCGTTTGTGTCATGACTTCAATATCCCAGCCAACCAGCTTGGAAGCCAGACGCACATTCTGTCCCTTTCGACCAATTGCCAGAGGCAACTGATCATCTCGAACCAGCACAATCACGCGACCCAGCATGGGGCATAGAATGACATCTTCCACTTCAGCCGGCTGAAGTGAATTCGGCACCAGCACCTGCAGTGAGTCGTTCCAGCGAACGATATCAATCCGCTCACCGGCCAGTTCATCCACAATATTTTTAATTCGGGCCCCCCGCATTCCCACACAGGCACCGACACAGTCGATACTGCTGTCGATACAGGACACAGCGACCTTGGAGCGATAACCGGCTTCCCGCGCCAGAGAACGGACATCAATGATCCGGTCGGCCACTTCCGGTATTTCCAGTTCAAATAAACGACGCACCATATCCGGATGAGTTCGTGAGAGAATCACCTTGACCCGGCTGCCCGCTTTGCGAACATCCAGAACAACCGCACGCACCCGATCCCCGACGCGAAATGACTCGCCTGGAATCTGTTCGCCGCGGGGCAGAATCCCTTCAATTTTGCCCAGGTTAATCAGTACCGCGCCACCTTCAACACGGGAAACGGTTCCCGATACCGACTGGTACTGCATCTCCATATATTCATCGAAGACCGTGTCGCGCTCTGCTTCCCGGATTTTTTGAATCATGACCTGCTTGGCTGTCTGTGCCGCCACACGTCCCAGAATTTCACCTAGAATGTCTTTGCCCAGTTTATCGCCATCACAAAGAACGGTCGGCTCGCCTGTATCGCGATCAATGTCTACAGAAAGCTCATGATCATCTCCAAAGTGCCGACGCGCAGCCGACAGGATGGCCTGTTCAATTCCACCAAACACGATCTCTTTATCGATACTTTTATCGCGTTGAATGGCATCAACAATCCGGAGAACTTCCTTACCGTCCATAATTGTGTTTCCTTCATTCGACAGTTGAGATATTCAACTGACTCGAAAACTACTCAAACTAGACCTGAACTGGTCAAATCTATTGATACACCGCCGGGAATGATGCCCCTGCGATACCGCTATTAACAAAAAAAAGCGGGTACATGCCCACTTTATGACTACCCGTACCACCGCAAAACGGAAGTCAGGCGTAGCCGCGATTGGCATTTTTCAATACAACAAACGCGACAATCGGATTGGTGAGCCAAAGCTCGTGTTCCAACCAGCCTACATAATTGAGGACTCCATTCGAGTTTACGAATGCCGATTCATCACAAAGAAACAAACAGCCCGAACGGCATGTCACCCCTTGCAAGCACAATGCGTACTGAACACCAGTACGCAGAACAATTGCGCATAAAGCACCACTACAATGAATGCTTCACTAACAAATGAAATTAATCTTCGCGCGTTCAGATGTCAAGCACCGCAGGCAACTATTTCATAACGACTTAACTTCACCGGGTGCGGACTGCCAAAACAGCTCTTCGCACAGACAATCCGTACAGTAGCGAGGCGATAAACCCGGAAACTTCCTGAAAACCCCGGGAAGACCGAATTCAGCACTTTCTTCACGATGAGTGCAGATTGATCTCCATCGAAACACGAAACTTCTATACTATCATACGCAGAGCCCTGAAATTGGCGACCCCTGTTTCTCCAGAAAGCGGCGCCCGTTCCAAGCTCATTTATCGCAGTTTAGCGGACAGACTGATCAAGAAATCGGTTCCGCTGCAGCTGTCTGAGTTATGTTAAACCTGCTCGAAAGAGCCCCCTTTTCTACCCTCAAATTTTGAAGGACAACCCTGCAATGCCTCGCATTTTGCCACTGTTGGTTCTCTGCCTTGGAATCCCGCTCACCGTATCTGCACAACCACCCGCTACAACAAACGATCCTTATGCCCAGCAGAAGATTCAGGCTGACCAGGCACAGCAGCAGGGGGACTACGCGAAATCGATCGCACTCACGTCCCAGGTCCTGCAGCAGAAGCCCGACGATCACGTAGCCTATTACCTGCGAGCCAGCGCCCGCGTTGAAGCAGGACGCGAGCAGGGCAATGTCCAGTCCATCCGCGAAGGGGTCAGTGATGCCCGCGAGGCAATCCGCTTCAGCGAGAACCAGAACGCCAACTATTACCTGCCCTACCTGTATGGGATGATGAATCTGGCGGTAATGGAGAACAAAAAAAGCCACGCAGAGACTGCCCTGGGTGTCGCCAACCAGGTTCTGGCCCGCCCGGGACTGACACCGGAGGAAAAAGCCAACTTCCATTACCAGCGTGGCATGATTTATCTGCCCCTAAACAAGCCACAGGAGGCAGCACAGGACTTCACGGAAACCATCAAACTGTCTCCCGATCACTTCGCAGCGCTGCTCGCCCTGCCTGATGCCTACGCCCTGGCCGGCAACAATGAAATGGCTCTCGCCAGCTTCAACCAGGTGATACAGAAACAGCCGGACTCTCCCGTCGTCTACAACAATCGGGCCATGTATTACCAGCAACAGGGAAAACTCCAGGAAGCCATCAATGACTTTTCCCGGGCAATCCAGATCAACCCGAAATATCATCACGCGATCACCAACCGCGGCTTTGCCTACCTGGAAGGCGGTAAACCGGACACTGCAGAAGCTGACCTGACACAATCGCTGTCGATTGAACCCAACCAGCCATTTGTTCTGGGAATGCGCGGAGAGGCAAGACTCCTGCAGGGCAAAATCACTGAAGCGATCCAGGATCAGAAAAAAGCGGTTCAGATGGATCCGCAAAACCCGGCCCTGCACTCCGACCTGGGCTTCTCATATTTCTTTAACAAAGACTACGCGGAGGCTTTGTCTGAATTTAAGCTGGCTGCACAACTGGCACCCGAACAGATGAAAGTTCTCGATCCCTGGGTCTACCTGGCAATGCTTCAGACCAACCAGAAATCTGCCGCAGATGCCAAATTCCAGTCTGTCATCGCTAAAAAACCGGATGCGCGCGACTCCGTTGATAACCTGCTTTTATTCTTGATGGGAAACATCTCGAACACGGAATTGCTCGATTCAATCGACCAGAAAGACGTGGAACGCGCGAAAGCTCAAATCTGTGAAGCCTATTTCTTCATCGGGCAGAAATCACTTCTGGCTGGTGACAGCGCAACTGCTGCCCAGAATTTCCAGGCCTCATTGAATACCAATATGAAAGGCCTGTCCGCTTATCGTGGCTCTCAGTATGCCATGCAGAAATTTTAGACCGTGTCCAGCTTTACTTCAGCGGCTTCAAGTCCATCCATACCGTGTTGGATAGACTGAGAGACGCGAAGATCAAACCTGGTGCAATCCAGTTCTGAAGAACCTGTAAACAATCAAAGCCTCGCAAGGAGCATTGATCCTTGCGAGGCTTATTTATTTTCGCGAAGCGGGATTACTCAGACACCACAGATTACAGAGGCACTGGCCTGGCCAAAGGTGGTTGTGCTGATCTTCAAAAACAGCTTGTTATCAGTAGCCAGAGGCTCGTTGCGAACCACGTTTAAGGGGCAATCCGGATCAACGTTTTCATAATTCAGGGTCGCAGGAATCACACCCTGTTTCAATCCTACCAGGGATCCACTCGCTTCCACGATTCCGCAGGCGGATCCAGAATTACCAAAGTAACTTTTAAGTGCAGTCACAGGTATTTCACTGGCTTTGTCCCCAAAAATATCCTGAATGGCAAGATATTCCTGAACATCGATTTCCTGCTCGCCTAAGCCATGGGCATTGATATGGCCGATATCTCCCACTTCCACATCAGCTCTTTTCAATGCCAGCTTAATGGCATTGGAGATCGCGGTTTTCGTATCCACTGATCCATCGCGTTTCACAACGCATGAAGCCCCGGTTCCCAGCACTTCACCCCAGATCTTTGCGCCCCGCTGCTCAGCGTGAGTTTTTTCTTCCAGCAACAGCGAACAGGCGGCTTCTCCCAGAACCTGCCCGGTGCGGGCTTTGTCAAAGGGACGCGAACGCTTTTCAAATTCTGCAGGGGAATCTGCCAGCTGATCCCAGAATTTCGCATGAATGGATTTGACTTCATGCACGCGGGTCCCGGTCACGCCGGCAATCATGACGTCAGCCCAGCCCCGTTCAATCACACGCTGCGCTTCGCCCAGCACCAGATTTCCGGATGCTTCCGCGTGGGTAATCGAGTTACTCGGTCCCCGGGCGTCAAAAATAATTCCTATGTGGCAGGCAGGCATATTGGGCAGATATTTTAGCAACCATAGCGGTTCCATTTTGGCCAGACCATCATTGCCCCACCGCTGGAATTGAAACTCAGTGCCTTCCGACGCAGCCATACAAGCCCCAAAGAGGACAGTGGGGGGGCTCAACATCAGGTTGGCTCCGAACTCGATGCCGAAGCGTTCGCTGTCCAGGTTCTCCAGATCCAGTGCAGCGTCATTCAAAGCCAGATTGGCGGAAGCGACCCCCATCTGGATTTCACGGCACATCACTTTCAGACTTCTGCGCTGCTGCTTCAGGTATTCTTTTTTGATGGTGGAGTCATTGAAGTCAGAAATTTCCGCAACGCAGGTATCAGGAGCTGCCAGATGTGAATAGAGTTCGGATTTTTTGACTCCTGATTTCCCGGTCATCAGGCTATCTTGAAATGCTTGCACTCCGATTCCGATCGGGCTGAGAATCCCCATCCCGGTAATCAGAATTCGCCGCTTTGATTCTGTATTCATTTGAATCTCTTATGAAAGTCCCGCTTATCAACTACGCCAGCCGCACTTGAAGAATGTATCTTCATCGTAGAACAATATTCTTCCCAGACAAGAGCTTTGCCTGCTTCAATCGGAAAAACTGCAGACGCAGCTCACCATGCTCAGAAAAGAAGAATTCGAGGGATCGCGATAACCGAACTACCTGCTGCCTGAACCCAAAACACTGGCAACACACAGACATTTATACACCACCCAGACCCGATAAAGCAGCTGTAACAAGGGATAGCTAAGACAATCAGGCCTCGATTTTCAACCCTGAAGCAACAATCAGATCAGGAATTATTCGGGAAAACTCTAACCCCTTACAGGTAATCCCGAAAACCAGGCAGACCACGAGCCAATAACCCGGAAAGGACAGCGTCAGGCGCCTTAAGGCGCCTTCTGCAGAATCAGACAGGCATTGTGCCCGCCAAACCCGAAACTGTTCTTCATTACCCTGTTCAGCTTCATCTCACGGGGTTCATTGGGAATGTAATCGAGATTACATTGCTCGTCTGGATTATCGAGATTGATCGTCGGCGGTGCCACCTGTTCCTGCAACGCTTTGACACCAACAACGAACTCGACACCACCGGATGCCCCCAGCAGATGCCCCAGATGCCCTTTTGTACTGGAGACAGGCATCTGTTTCACATGGGAATTGAATACCGTATTGATGGCAGCAGTCTCGGCGACATCTCCCAGAGGAGTACTTGTGCCATGCGTATTGATATAGTCAATATCCTGTGGATTGAGAC
The DNA here is from genome assembly GCF_963972345.1 of uncultured Gimesia sp. Taxonomy (NCBI): domain Bacteria; kingdom Pseudomonadati; phylum Planctomycetota; class Planctomycetia; order Planctomycetales; family Planctomycetaceae; genus Gimesia; species uncultured Gimesia sp. The sequence continues at coordinate 5,874 of NZ_CAXAVM010000110.1, forward strand.
CGGCGTCTTTGATCGCATGCAGCATGGCACGGGCAGCCCCCCGTCCCTCAGGATCAGGAGCCGTCATATGAGTTCCATCTGCAGACATACCATAACCGATCACTTCTGCAAGAATCGGAACTCCCCGTTTTTTCGCATGCTCGTACTCTTCGAGTACAATTATGCCGGCCCCTTCAGCCATGACAAATCCATCCCGATCACGGTCGAAAGGACGACTGGCTGACTGAGGATCATCATTGCGAGTGGAGAGGGCATTCATACGGGCAAAGCCAGACAGACCCATCGGAGTCACTGCGGCCTCGCTTCCGCCAGTAATCATAATGTCCGCAACATCATGCTGGATCAGCTTGAAGGCATCCCCGATCGCATTCGTTGCCGAAGCACAGGCAGTTGCCACTGCGCTGTTCGGTCCTTTTAACTCGTAAGTCACCGAAATGTTCCCGCTGGCGGCATTGACCATCAGCTTGGGAATCATGAAGGGAGAAACACGTGCTGGCCCCTGGTTATACAGCCGATCGTGCTGGCTCTCGATTTCATTCAGACCGCCGATCCCACTGCCGACCAGAACTCCTCTGCGATAGGGATCACCGTCAAAATCTTCGAGTTGCGCCTGGCGATAGGCAATATGAGCGCCGACCAGACCGAATTGCACAAACCGGTCGACACGCTTCAGATCTTTTGCTGAGATGTTCGTATATTCGCTGGCGTTGAAATCCTTGATCTCACCACCAAAACGAACTTTGTAGTCTGAACAGTCAAAGCGTTCCAGCGGACCAATACCACTTTTACCAGCGCATAACTTGTCCCAGAACTCTGAGACATCTAAACCCAGAGCCGTTACAACAGATACTCCGGTAACGACAACTCTCCTGCGCATTCGTGAACACTTCCTACAATGAAAAGACAGGACCAGATAGTTTCAAAACAAAGGACAGTTCAGCTGACTGGAGCAGATCCGGGTTAGCTGGCCTTTTCAGTGATGTAGCCCACTACATCGCCGACAGTTTTGATTTTGTCATAGTCGTCATCAGGAATGGTCACATCAAACTCGTCTTCGAATTCCATAACGAGTTCAACAATGTCCAGAGAATCGGCCTTGAGGTCGTCGATAAATTTGCTGTCCAGCGTAATATCTTCCTTAGGATGGCCTAATTGCTCGCTAACGATACCAACCACTTTTTCTTCAATTGACACTCTTCTTCTCCTTCACCGTCTTAGTGATTTTTTTAACTTCAGGAAGGCTGGAAACATCATTACCAGACCAACTTGGATGGATTCGCCTACAGATGTAGCGATGATATATCCACTTTCCCGAATTATGTAAACCTTAAATTGCGACAAGAATTATGAGTCTTGTCTACTTCACCAAAGTTATCTCATAATTTGATCGGGCTGACTTTACCAGTCTGAGAACCCATGATTTTTGGTTCTCAAGAATTTTCTTCAGAGTTCCCGCGTAAGTTGTTGTAGCACAATTTGATAGACTAGATCAAGCTCTGATTTTCCAGTCAAATGAACCTCGCGACACCACTGTCCTTTTGCACGCACCACCTGGTTTTGCTGGAAAACCAACTGCTGCTGCCTAGGAATCGTTAACCGTTTCACAGGAAATTTTTCGATCGACGCGTTTCATCAAACCCTTCAGAACCTTACCAGGTCCGATTTCATAAAACTCATCAAAGCCGGTTGCCAGCATCTTTCTCAGGGAATCCTCCCAGAGCACCGGACTGATCACCTGTCGTACCAGCAATTCGCGAATTTCATCCGGATCTTCGTGAATTTCCGCGTCAACATTGGAAATCACCGGAATTTCCGGCTTCTTCAGCCCCACTCCTGCCAGTGCTTCTGACAGTCGCGTGTCCGCCGGTTTCATTATCTCCGTATGAAACGCTCCGGCTACCGCCAGGGGAATCGCCCGGCCACCTTCCTGTTCGGCCAGTTCCGCTGCCAGTTCGCAGGCACTGTTTTCACCAGACAGAACGATGTTTCCCGGGCAGAGATAATTGGCAATCCAGATATTGCCGGCAGACGAAGCAGACTGACAGATCTCTGAAACTTTTTCGCGATCCAGCAGCAAAATGCTGACCATTCCCGAAGGATTCGCATCGGCGGCAGCCTGCATTGCTTCGCCACGACGCTGCACGACACGCAGCCCGTCTTCAAAACTCATGGCTCCCGCGAACACCAGGGCAGTATACTCCCCCAGGCTCAAACCGGCTGCCATCTCACAGGCCAGAACTTTATCGGGTGAATCTGCACGCAACATTTCCAATGCGGCCAGGCTCGTCACAAACAGAGCAGGCTGGCTGATTACAGTCGAATCCAGCTCTGCGCTGGGACCCTCAAAACAGAGCTTGGCCAGATCGTATTCCAGAATCTCCGAAGCACGATCATACAACTCTCGGGCTGCCGGATAATTTGCGGCAATCGTTTTACCCATCCCGACATGCTGAGCACCCTGTCCGGGAAATAAAAAAGCGATTCTGCTCACGAGTCGATCCCTCTATTTTTGGATTTGCGCTGCTAGTTAAAGACGCCGACTCAGGCAACAGGCTTCTGCGCCAGATGTTCGGCGATCTGCGAATTGATGCCACGATCCTTGAACATGGCACTTCCCTTCAATGCGTTTGTGATCGAGTGGGCATCACTGGAACCGTGGCAGATAATACAAATCCCGTCGATTCCGAGTAATGGTGCACCGCCGGTTTCATGGTAACGGAACCGCTTGCCCATCTCATGAAAAGCCAGCTTGGCCTTATCCCGCTCGACATCAAGACTGCTGATGATCTGCCGCGAAGCTTCTTTCATCAGAAAATCAGCCATTCCTTCACTGACCTTCAATACCACATTGCCAACGAAACCCTCACAGATTAAAACGTCAGCTTCCCCCTGGTACAGCCCGCGGCCTTCAACATTGCCGATAAAACTGTCTTTCAAAGGCCCTTCATTCAACAGGCGGTACGTGTCGCGATAGAGATCGTTGCCCTTCACGTCTTCGCTGCCGATGTTGATCAGACCAATCTTGGGAGACTCGATCCGCAGTACTTCGCGGGCGTAAATCTCACCCATTACTGCATACTGATAGAGATGAGAAGGTCGAGCCGAGGGATTGGCACCGACATCCATCAATACGGCATGGCCGGCACTGGTGGGTAACGTCACTGCTATCCCGGGGCGTTTGACACTTTTCAGGAACAGGCGGGTTTTCAGGCCGGAAGCGACAACCGCACCGGTGTTCCCGGCACTGACGACCGCGTCAACCTCGCGGGCCGCCATCAGCTTCCAGCAGACAGAGATAGAGCTGTCCGGCTTCTGACGCATGGCGTCAGTCGGTTTTTCCTCCATCCCCACAACCTGGCTGGCATGGACAATCGACAGACGATCGCCATTATAACCCGAAGCTTCCACCTGAGCTTCAAGAAGGTCCTGCGGACCAACGAGAACGACATTGAGTGCAGGATCTGCCTGCAATGCAACGATGGCTCCTGTTATGTTCGGTTCAGGGGCATAATCTCCCCCCATTGCATCCAGTGCAATCCGCATTGACCACTAGTCCTCAGTATCAACGATGGTTCGCCCCTGATAGAAACCACAATGAGGGCAAATGGCATGGGAAGGGGACGCGGTGCCACATTGTGGGCAATAGGTGGGCTTGCTTGCCTTCACACTATTATGACTGCGTCTCTTACGAGAATTGGATTTTGACATCCGTCTTTTAGGAACTGCCATGAAAAAGACCGCCTTAAAACACCTGACTTAACTTAAACTAAACGTAATACGTAACTTAACAAATATTTTAGACCCTGTAAGCGCACGGAGATCTCTCATACCAGCTTTTCTGACAGGAATCGAACATACTATGCAATTTTCAAAACAACTGTCAAGCTACAGGGCCTACATCAGACGATATCAAAAATGATATTTTCGTATTGATTCGCGTAATCAAAACATCAGTACACACATTATCCCGCCGGAATCCCAGGAATACGAGTAAAGCAATGACGGATCATCGCCTCAAATCACCTGTCTCACGAACAGTTCAGACCATTCTGACAGTCACTACACTGGTGCTCTTTCTACAGAATTATGTCTCAGCTGCGCCGCAACAGATGACCCCACAGGAACTTCAGGCATTCGGGAAGCAGATCCAGGATACCGCCAACGCACAGGATCCGGCTAAATTCCGGGCCCTGTTTGACTGGAAGACCTTTATCAATCGGGTCCTCGCTGAATACGAACAGAATTCCGCCATCAAAGAAGCAATTCTGCCCGTCCGCCAGCAGCTTGAAGCGGCGTATACCGCCGAAAACCAGGGCATCGATTCCGAAATCCTCGCGGAAGTCGCCAGTGGAGCAGATTATCGCTTCCTCGCCATGCGAAAAGAGGATGATCAATATAAAGTCATTTTTCGCTTCCTCCGCCCCGACTGGACGCTCAACTACCAGGCATTGATTATTGAAAAACAGGATTCCGGCGAACTGAAAATCATCGACATCGACAGCCTCTCTACCGGAGAACTGATTTCCCAGTCTCTGCAGCGATTGTATCTGCCCGAACTGTATAAAGCCCACGGCGCCAATCAGGATAAACTGACTCCCGAACAAAAAACACGGATTCTGGACCAGAAAAAACGCTATGACTTTCTGACCAACACCGACGAAAAATCGGATCCCTTCCAGGCCTATTCCCAACTTCCTGCTCAATATAAAAACGATAAAACCGTCCTCCTCTTTCTGGCTCAAGACTCGATCGCCAAAGAAGACAGCAAAAAATATCAGCAGGTGCTAAACGTCTATCGTAAATATCATCCCCAGGATCCTGCTGCGGAACTTCTGAGTATCGATTACTTCAGTATGGAAAAACAATACCCCCAGGCAATCGACAGCCTGGAACGTCTCTCCGCTTCACTGAAAACGGTGGACCCCTATCTGTACTCCCTGCGGGCCGGCATCCTGATTGAATCGGGGGACGTCAACCTGGCTGGAAAATACGCCGGGAAAGCATCTGAAATCGAACCGGATCTCCTGCAACCTTATCTGCATCTGCTGAATATTTCGGTCATGCAAGGCAACTTCGACGATACGATCAAACACCTCGAAACGCTCAAAACCAAATTCGGATTCGCCTACGAAGACCTGGATCTCAGCGAACTCGAAAACATCGAAAAATTTACAGCTTCACCCCAGTTCAAAAAATGGCAGTCTCAAAAACTTCCCCCCAAAGCGGAATAGCGCTGCCGCGATTTATATGTGACAAGCGATGACTGCTGCACAGCGTTGATTCCCCCTGTTCACCAGACCCTGGTATTTTGCAAAAAAAAACGTTTTTCATCCACCTCAACGTCATTTTGCACAACCCACTGTTATAAATTCACTTACAACAATTTTTCGGCAACCCTTCCCAAACCATCGGCCCTGCAATAATCATACTTAAAGTTTTTGACATCAACGGCTTAACACCTCGAACCAGTTGCGCCTGAATACGACACTCTTGCGCTGATTTGCGACATACTGCCGCCACCAATTACGCACTCACCCACTCCGCTGCGACAGACTCCCGCCATAAAAACGCAGAAACTTTTTCAGGCGTGAAGAAATCAACGGTCTTCTGTCTACCAGACAACTCAAGCAGGCGATGCGTTATTGTACTGATTGCATCGAGCCGGAGAAGATGAATAGAGTGAAGTCGTTCAGGAGCCCCTCTCTGTATCGCAAAACTCAATACTCTCCCAAAACCTGACCGTCATCTCGTACTGCCAGTCGTTGAAAAGTCGAGTTAATGTCCTGCACATAAGTCGCTGTGGAAACGGTCCCTTTCTTGTAGTCGATATTCTCGCTCAGAAAATGCACTGATCCATCACAGAAGACAAAGTGCGCTCCCCCCACATGATTGCTGCTGAAACCACGGACGTCATGCTCGGCGCCGGCAACCGCATTGATGCCGTTGTAGGTCAGACCAAGCACTGCCATCCCGTTTCCTTTACGGGCATAGCTGCTGCTTTGTGTATTATTCGAAGCAGAAAAACCGATGGCATTCGCCCCGCCGACCTTGTTGGCACTTTTATAAATATAAGCTCGCTCACCGACCAGAATCGTATTACTGCTCCCGTCAAGAATATCACGAAAGCGGACGCTGGAATTGGCAAAACCAATCCCATGCGCAGGTCCATATGCATCAGGAGGTCCAAGCTGATACACGGCAGGCGTTGTACTGTCCCAGGCATTTGCCACCATCACATAATCTGAGCGGGCAATCTGGTAAGTCGCCGATCCATCCGTCACGGTAAAATTATAATTGTTCGATCCGGAAACGTAATCATTCAAATTGGGTCCCGGATCGGACGGACAGAGAAATACCCCAATGGGTTGCTGCAGCGCCTGTCGAACCGTCGCATTTGCCAGGTTCTGGTCAAGAGTCACACTGCCGGCATTGAGCACGTTGTACAAGGGGGCCTGGTCAATATAAGGCAACAGAAACGTACCCCAGCCATAAACTCCCAGCTCCCCCTGATTACACGCTGGCCACACAGACGAAGAACTGCAGGGCGTTTTCGTAATGTATCCCGGCGGAAATGTACCATGCGCATCATGGTAGTTATGCATCGCCAGCCCGAACTGTTTCATGTTGTTTTTGCACTGAGACCGTCGTGCTGCTTCGCGGGCCTGCTGAACTGCGGGCAACAGCAAGGCAATCAGAATGGCGATGATCGCAATCACCACCAGTAATTCAATCAGTGTAAAGCCTTTTTTCGAGTAAGTCTGGCTCGTTTTCATAGCAGAATCCCTGATCATTCAAAATAAGAAAAAAATGAAACGCTTTCAGAATCGAATAACTGAGTTTATTCCTCGTCTCCTGACTTGAATTTTATTTGGATTGCATCGCGATATCGAACTCGTTCTCGCCCGGCTGCACTTCCAGCTTCAGCTCACTTTGGGAACCATATCGGGCTGGAATCTTCAGGCCGGTGGCATCAATTCCCCACTCCACGCGCACTGTTCCCGGTCCCAGCTTGACGCCGGGCTCATTGATCAGATAGTTCGCTTCATAATGACCTGCTTCATCGGTGATCGCAGTCGATGGTCTGCCGCGCTCGGGTTCGAATAAAACAGTGACTCCCTCAAGGGGCTTGCCATCCAGCGTGACGGTTCCATGCACCTGACCCAGTTCAGGCATATCGGGAGCCTCATCACTGCAACCGGCATTGAGCCCCAACACCATCAGCAATAGCAGTACAGAATTTCTGCGCACAGTGGTTGTCCTTTTTCACAAGGCACAAGCATGTTTCCACTTCAGAAAAAAGTGGTTCGACATCTCACACACGACGAATATTGAGAAATGAAATACTGGAATTCACCAGCCGTCTGAGCGCGATGAGCAGCTGATTCACATTTGATCAAACAACCCTCTGTTTACTATCCTGAATTCAGACCGGGAAAGCAAGAAAAATATTTCATTTTTGGACCATTTGGGAGATTCCTCTACACAGTTGACTTCCATCACAACGGCTTACGACAACGATAAATTTTTTGCATTCAACAGGTGATCCGACTACGATGCAGACTTCCCTTCCTGAGAAAAAGTCCTGTCAGGGAAACTCCATTTCGGTCCGCGAATCCATCAGGAGAAATCACACATGCCTGCGTTCATTAAGATCCTGTTTACCACTGCTCTGCTGACAACCAGTGTCAACACGACACTCGCCCAGGAACGATCTGACTCTGCTGCCGGAAAGCCGATCTTAATTCAATCACAGGAAATGATCGTACTCGTTCCCCAGTCGCGCGAAAAACTGATGGCTTACAGCATTGAGAAAAACATCTGGGATCAGATCGACATTTCTGTCGATCAAAAGCAGCCGATTGAGCCCACCGTCGCACAAGGCATGACCGCCTGTCAGCTGCGTCAGACGATTTATGCCTTCGCAGCCAAAGGGGGTTTCTGGGCCAGTCTGAACCTGCCCCCTGATTTCAAAACCCGCTTCTCTATCAACGATCAGATCGTCACCGTCTTTGCCAAAACAGAAACGGAAGATCGGCTGTACGTTTTCGGAGCCAACGCCGCTTCCTGGTCGGGCGTGGACCTGAAGACCGGCAAACTGCTGGATGTCAATGAACAGAAACAGGATCCTGCCAATTGACACTGAATCGAGAATCCCTGCTGGACATACCCCGGTGGTCGGAGTCTAATTGTCACCCTTAGTCCTGCTGAAAACCCGCCAACAGAGTGACGACAGGGAAACTCTGCGCCTGGTGTATTGAACTGATTCCCGGAGCGCTCCGTGATTTCCTCACCTCAAACACAGAACGACTGGCCGCTGGCACGGAAGATTCTGTGGGTCATTCTGTTTCTCATAGCACTGGCCGTGTTTGCCCCCGGTTACATGGCTGCGCTGCGCCCTGCGGACGGCCAGGTTTTCGACTTTTTCAAAGAGTGGGCCGCCGTCCGGAACCGCCTGTCAGAGATGCCCGTTTACGCAGATCAGGAACTGGCATTACAAAAACACCTGAACCTGAAACGAACCGACTCGGGTGGATTTTTCGATCGCTATAATACGCATCCTCCCTCCGCCAACCTGATCGCTGTCCCTTTTGCCTGGCTCTCCTATCAGGACGCACATCTCGCCTGGAGCCTGGCCTCCCTGGGAATGCTCGCACTGGCGATCTACTGGATCGTACAGGCGCTCCAGATTCAGATGACATTCTGGAGCGGACTTGCCTTACTGACACTCCTGCTCGCCTGCGATCCGCTGCAACAGTCGCTGATCCAGGGACAACCCAACCTGCTGCTGGCCCTGCTGGTGGTTGCCGCCTGGAAAACGGGGCGGTCCGGAAATTCTCTGCTGGCAGGTGCCTGCCTGGGATTAGCCACGGCAGTCAAAATCTATCCCGCTTACCTGTTCCTGTACTTTCTTATCAGACGTGATGTCCGCGCACTGCTGGGGGGCGCACTGGCCTTTGCTATCATCAGCCTGATCACAGTCGCCCTGTTTGGCAGCAATGCCTACCATGATTACCTGACAGTGGTACTGCCCTCACTGGCCGACATTACGAACAACTGGGGCAACGCGTCACTGCTCGCCTTCTGGGAACGCCTGTTTGATCAACCGACGGACACAATCACCCCTGTTGTCAATTCCCCCCTGCTCCTGAAGTTGACCGTCTGGTCCTCCTGGCTCGCCCTGACAGCGCTGGTGACCTATGCTGTCTGGAAAACCCGCTTTGTAAAATTCAGCGATCAAAGCTTTGCCATCACAGTCGTCGCCATGCTGTTGATGACCCCCACGACCTGGCATCATTACTTCATCATCCTGCTGGTTCCAGTCGGGATTCTGTTCAAAGACTATCCCCCTGATTCGGGAAAACGCTGGCTGGTGAATCTGACGGTTGCCGCCCTGGCAATCAGCCCCGACTCGCCTGGGCGCTGTTGATTCCCGCTCGGAAAACCATTACTTCCGCCACCGCTTCCGCTCCCTGGCAACAGGGTGGCATGGTCGCGGTCCCCTGGCAGTCGCTCACCGCACTCTCCTACCAGTGCTTTGCCCTGCTCTGGCCTGACCAGTTTCCCTCCCGTCAAACAACTCGGGCTTCGCCAGAAAACGCAGCCTGAAATCACTGGCTGATCTTCACCGAAATCTTCCCGCTGTTATCAGCCAGTTCGTGCCAGTTGTCCCGGCACCGGAGGAAGAGCTTTCCGCTTGCAGGCGCCCGAAACCGCTCTGCTTTGCCCAGTTCGAATTCTGCACTCAACTCGTATTCTTCATTCTCATTTTCGTACAGCACAACGCCCATTAAAGTGCCTTGCCCGGAATCATCTCCACGAGCGGTCACATCTTTGCTTTCAGTAGCCGTGTTCCATTCTCCCAGCGTTGAGATCTGGTACTCACGCCCCTCTTCCACCAGCACTCTCGATGCCTGCCAGCCCTGGTTGGCCTCAATTTTTGAATTCAGCGGACGCACGGAATTAGGTTTGCGAAACTTGGTTTTCCAGTCCCACTGGCACAGATCACAGCGAAACCCCTGATCGAAGTGCTTCAGGAAAAACAGGTACTCAAAAGAGATTTCCCGGTCCATCGCTCCGTAAGTCTGATTGAAAGAGACCGGCTTATTCATCAGCAGTCCCAGGCCCAGCGGTCGAAACCGCTCCGAATAATTCGGGTTCGTCGCCAGGAGATGACACAGCGCCCACCGCCAGCAGTAATTCTGCCAGGAATCTCCGGTCGTTTCGCTGGAATTTACAATCTCATTCAGACTTTTGGGTTCACTCCGTTTGATATAGTCAATCACATATTGCTCACAGGTGACCGCCAGGGGCTGACCTTTACGGGGCACCCCTTTCCAGTTATTGCCCATTTCAGCCATGCCCTCACTGTACCAGACCGGGCCAGTGCGACCAAAATTCTGGGCACAATACGCATGCACGGCTTCATGCTGAGGCGTACCTCCGTTCGCAGTCGCATACACAATCGATTTGGCGGCGACGATCTGTCCGCCCCGATACGTCGTGCGACTCATCGTCACGCCACCGCCCCCCTGCACCGACTGCATGCCCGCCGGATGCAGACTGCCGGCAGGCCAGTTTGCCAGATCTTTCACCACATAACACTCAATGATGGACCGATTCGGGCTCGCCCAGTAAGTCGAAATGATAACCAGCATTTTTTCCAGGCGTTCCAGTAAATCCCGTGCTTCCTCAGCCGGCAGATCCGTATGGATCAGAAAATTCTTGGAGCGATAGTCGGCGGGCGCCGGGAGAGAGGCGGGTCGCTGGTTCACCGCCCGCCGATTTCCCTGAGCCTGGAGGCTGCCGACAGAGACCGTCAGCAGAAATACCAACATCAGAAATGACCGGAAAAACAATGGTTTAAACGTTGTTACTGCTGATTCCACAGACAGTCTCCTCCTCTATGTTTCCGCCCGGCAAAATAAGATGTGCAGCACTGTAGCTCGAAAGGGACAGACAGTGTTTCATTGTACCACAATCCAGACCAGAGACAATTTTTTACCCCCTTAAACCGGCAAGCTCACATCCTCTACGCTTGATATGTGATCGTTCCCACTTTAACCTGAAGGCAAGTTTTTAAAGAATGTTTAGTTTGTTGGTTCATTGCACTCATTCAGTGAGAGGTCTTCTCCATGAAATATCTAACGCAGATTCGCTACGGATTTCTACCATTTTTGCTCTGCAGTGTTTATCTGCTGCAGCCTGTACGATGTTCTGCTGCAGAAGCACTCTGGAAAGCCGCCTCGGTCAGCGTTGTGATTACCCCGGAAGAAAATCTCTGGATGGCCGGTTATGGCGGGCGCACGGCCCCTGCCGACGGCAAGCTCCATGATCTCTGGATGAAAGTTCTGGTCATAGAAGCCCGCGACGGACACCGGGGAGTGATTGTCTCAACCGATACCCTGGGCATTCCCCAGTCGATCTACAACAACGTCTGTGCTGCCCTGAAAGAAAAATACAAGCTGGAACGCAGCCAGATCATGTTAAACAGCTCGCACACTCACTGTGGGCCCGTACTCCGTGGTGCCCTGCACGACATCTATCCACTGACACCCGAACACATCAAACAGATTGAGACCTATTCCACGAAGCTGGAACAGCAACTGGTCGACGCCGTCGGCAAAGCGATCAAGGAACTCGAACCCGCGACCCTCTGGACGGGAACCGGCTTGACCAGTTTCGCCGTCAACCGCCGCAATAATGTCGAAGCGGAAGTCCCCGGTCTCAGAAAAGCACACGACCTCAAAGGCCCCGTTGATCACAGCGTTCCGGTGCTCGCCGTCAAAGACAAAGACGGTCAACTCAAAACCCTCGTCTTCGGTTATGCCTGCCATAATACCACACTGGGCATCCAGAAGTGGTGCGGAGATTATGCTGGCTTCGCGCAATATGATCTGGAAGCCATGTTTCCCGGCGTGACCGCCATGTTCTACATGGGCTGTGGAGCCGACCAGAACCCGCTACCCCGCCGTACACAGGAACTGGCAGAATCGTATGGCTCACGGCTGGCGCATGCCGTCGCTGACACCGTCCGACTCCCGATGGTGGAACTCGACCCTGAACTCAAAACCGAAATCGAAATCACCGACATCAAGCTCGGCGATGCACCCACCAAAGCGGATCTCGAGAAAATCGCCGCCGGAAACCCCAAATCCTACGTAACCCGCTGGGGAACCCGACTGCTGAAGGAACTGAATGACGGAAAGACCTTCATTACTTCCTACCCCTTCCCGGTTCAGGTCTGGCTCCTGGGAAAAACCCAGCTCTGGATCACCATTGGCGGCGAAGTCGTCGTCGATTATTCCCTGGGAATGAAAAAAGAATTCGGACCCAATACCTGGGTTGCCGGCTACTGCAATGATGTGATGGCTTATACCCCGTCACTGCGGGTGCTGGAAGAAGACGTTCCCCCCCGGAAATCGTCCCGCTGGGGCTATGAAGGGAACACATCCATGATGGTCTATGGATTACCCGCCAACCGCTGGTCTGAGGAAATCGAAGACAAAATCGTCGAGAGTGCCCGCAGACAGGTCGAAAAGGTCCGCAATGGAAAACAGGCCCCCGCTTCGTTAAAATAGCCGCTTCGGCCCTGATTTTACCTGCTGCCTACCCGCTTCTGTGGTTGTTTTGCGTTTTTAAGTCCCTGCCGTTTGTCGCGCAGGAACTGAAGTCCTAGAATGCAGCATATTCAGACCTGTTAAGAAACATTAAATGAAACAGGTTTCCTCTGGAAACCTGACAGCAATTGTCCACTAATATTAACGTAGCACTGAGGAGAGACTAATGGCTTCCGGAAATCCTTTTGGCGCGGAAGGTCAATTAAAGGCAGCTGGTGGTGAGTTCACTTATTACCGTCTGCAGAAACTGATTGATGATGGCATCGGCAATATCGAATCACTTCCCTTTTCCATTCGCGTGCTGCTCGAATCCTGCCTGCGAAATGTGGATGGTTTCGTGGTGAACGAATCTGATGTCACGAATCTCGCCAACTGGAGCGCAGAATCTCCCAATCCCGTCGAAGTTCCCTTTAAACCAGGCCGCGTGGTCCTGCAGGACTTCACCGGTGTTCCCGCCGTCGTCGATCTGGCTGCCCTCCGCAGTGCCATGGTCCGACTGGGCGGCGATCCTCAGAAAATCAATCCCCTGGTTCCGTGTGACCTGGTCATTGACCACTCGGTGCAGGTCGATGAATTCGCAACCCGATTCTCCCTGCAGCACAATGTCGAGAAAGAATTCGAACGGAACCAGGAACGCTACCAGTTCCTCCGCTGGGGACAGCAGGCACTCGATAACTTCGGCGTCGTGCCTCCCGCCACCGGGATCGTGCACCAGGTCAATCTCGAATATCTGGCCAAAGTGGTCCTTACCAAAGATGGTGTAGCCTATCCTGACAGCCTGGTCGGAACAGACAGCCATACCACCATGATCAACGGCCTGGGCGTTGTTGGCTGGGGCGTGGGTGGGATTGAAGCCGAAGCGGTCATGCTCGGCCAGCCGATTTACATGCTGACTCCCGAAGTCGTCGGCTTCCGGTTGAGCGGCAAACTCCCTGCAGCCGCCACCGCGACCGACCTCGTTCTCCGCATCGTCCAGATGCTCCGCGAGCACGGCGTCGTCGGCAAATTCGTCGAGTTTTATGGTCCCGGCCTGTCCAACATGAGCCTGGCAGACCGTGCCACGATCGCCAACATGGCTCCTGAATACGGTGCCACCATCGGCTTCTTCCCCGTCGACGATGAAACCCTGAACTACATGCGCCGTACCGGACGTACCGACGCGGAAGTCGATCTGGTCGAGCGATACTACAAAGAACAGGGCATGTACCGCACTGACAGTTCCCCCGAACCCAGTTTCACCAGCAAACTCGAACTCGATATTTCGACCATTGAAGTCTCGCTGGCCGGGCCGAAACGCCCCCAGGACCGCATCGCACTGACCGATATGAAATCGCACTGGCACAGTGATCTCAGCAAAACCTTCGGCAAACAGGATCCCTCCACGACCAGCGTTGCCGTCGACTATAATGACCAGAACTTCAATCTGAAAGATGGCTCGGTTGTGATCGCCGCCATCACCAGCTGTACCAACACGAGTAACCCATCCGTCATGATCGGTGCCGGCCTGCTGGCGAAGAAAGCGGCGGAAAAAGGACTGACCCGCAAACCATGGGTCAAAACCAGCCTGGCTCCCGGAAGTCGCGTTGTAACCGACTACCTCGAAAAATCCGGCCTGACTCCTTACCTCGATCAGCTTGGCTTTAACCTGGTTGGCTATGGCTGCACCACCTGTATCGGCAACAGTGGTCCGCTGCCTCCTCCTATCTCCAAAGCCATTAACGAGAACGACATCGTCGCTGCCGCCGTCCTGTCCGGTAACCGGAACTTCGAAGGTCGCATCAGCCCCGATGTGCGTGCCAACTACCTCGCCAGCCCCCCACTCGTGGTGGCCTATGCGATCGCCGGCACAACGGATATCGACCTCAGCACAGAGCCACTGGGACAGGATCAGGATGGCAAAGATGTCTTCCTGAAAGACGTCTGGCCTTCTCAGGAAGAAGTCAACGCGACAATGGAATCATCCATCAATCCGGAAATGTTCCGCAAACAGTACGGCAAAGCTACCGAAGGCTCTCCCGAATGGCAGGCCATCAATGGCGGCGACGGAGACATCTTCGCCTGGGATGAACACAGTACTTACATTCAGGAACCGCCGTTCTTCGTCGATATGCCTGTCACTCCGGAACCCATCAGTTCCATCAATGACGCGCGGGTACTGGTGTCAGTAGGCGACTCCGTCACTACCGACCACATCTCTCCCGCCGGTGCCATCAAAGCCGATTCTCCTGCCGGGAAGTATCTGCAGGAAAACGGCATCACCCCGGAAAACTTCAACAGCTACGGCAGTCGCCGTGGTAATGACCGGGTCATGACCCGGGGAACATTCGCGAACATCCGCCTCAGCAACCTGCTGGCTCCCGGGACCAGCGGCGGTGTGACCACGTATCTGCCAACCGGTGAGCAGACTTCAATCTACGAAGCCTCGCTCAAGTACAAAGACGCAGGTATCCCGCTGGTCGTGCTTGCCGGCGGAGATTACGGCATGGGTTCTTCACGGGACTGGGCCGCCAAAGGGACTTTCCTGCTGGGCATTAAAGCGGTCATCGCCACCTCGTTCGAACGCATTCACCGCTCCAACCTGGTCGGCATGGGCGTACTGCCTCTGCAGTTCCGGGACGGAGAAAGCCGCGAAGAACTGGGCCTGGACGGGACAGAAACATTCGACATCGAACTGGATGACAACCTGAAACCAGGTCAGGCGATCCGCGTCACCGCGACCAAGGAAAACGGAACGCAGGTTCTGTTTACGGTCCAGTGTCGTATCGATACCCCCGTCGAAGTCGAATACTACCGCAACGGTGGTATTCTGCACAAAGTACTACGCGATCTGGCTACGTCCTGATTTGATGAAAACTGCGTTTGAAACCGATCTGATTGTCGAGGATTACCTGGACGGAGCCCGCATCGATCGGTTTCTCAGCCGCCATTTCAGAAATTATTCGACACATCGACTGCAGCGCATCGTGCAGGCGGGGTTTGCTAAAGTGAATGGCATCCCCGCTGAGCCGCTGCAGCGCGTGTTTCGCGGTCAACAGATCAGTATCCGTCTCCCGGAACCGCCCGATAAAACCTACGATCCGGAACCGCTGCCGCTGGAGGTTCTGTACGAAGATGCGTGGCTGATGATCGTCAATAAACCCCCGGGCATGATTGCCCATCCGGCGGGAAATATTCTGAGCGGTACCGTAGCCAATGCCCTGCAGTATTATCTGGACCAGCAGACCGGCGTCCGCAGTCTGTTGCGGCCCGGTATCGTCCATCGACTCGACCAGTTTACCAGCGGCATTCTGATCGTCGCCAAAGAACATCTGGGACACCGCAGTCTCTCGATCCAGTTTCAGCAGAACCGCGTCAGCAAAGCCTACCTGGCGATTGTCCGCGATCAACCGGAACAGAATGCATTTGAAAACAGTAACGCCATCGGAGAACACCCTACCCAGGCCGGCGTCTGCATGACGACTCACCCGCAGGCACTGCGCGCCAAAAAGGCGTTTACCCGCTTTGAAGTGGTGCAACGCTTGCCCGGCCATTCGCTGATCCGCGCGTTTCCCAGAACCGGGCGTCTGCATCAGATCCGCGTGCATCTGTCAGACCTGGGATTCCCCATCATCGCCGATGACTTTTATGGCAACGATGCCAGGCTCCTGGAGGACCGCGAGTTGATCACGAGACAGGCATTACACGCGGAGCAGATTGAATTCTCACACCCCGTGACTGACCTGCGGATGAAAATTACCGCTGGAGTACCAGCTGACTTTCAACTGGCACTCCAGCGGATACGGAGCGCCTGGAGTGGATGACAAATATGATTCGCAGCGACCTTCAGACTGCGATCCGACCTCAAAGAAGTCAGCTTGCTACCGGTTAGACTTCTACGATTTCCTCTTCATCTGACTCTACTGGTTCCTCTACCGCCACGGTCAAAGCAGCGTCCACACTGATTTTGGTGAGCTTCGATTCTTCAAACAGACGATCCAGGCTCATTTTTTCAAACGCATCGAAGGCAGCTACTTTGTAGCATTCTGCCATCGTCGGGTAATTGAAGACGGCGTTTCGGAAATATTCGATCGTCCCGCCAAACGACATGACGGTCTGACCAATGTGCACAATCTCGGTCGCGGCTTCACCAATCGCATGGATACCCAGAATCTTCAACGTTTCCCGATGAAACAGAATTTTCAACATCCCGTCCCGGTC
>NZ_CAXAVM010000111.1:0-22667 GCF_963972345.1 uncultured Gimesia sp.
AAAAACCACCCCCCGGGCAAGCCGCTATTGTCATGCCTTTGAATTTCAACCAGTGGGGCCTTCAGGAAAACCGGTCTGCCAGCAACAGGCGATTCATCGTGCGCAGGATGATGCTCCCCAATGCGATTTGAAGACTATCGGACTCTGGGCAAAAACCAGCAAAACAGGTTACGATCTGGATATCTGGCTGCCTGCGAGTGAGCTCTATGGTTTTGATCCGGCATCTTATCCACAGACCGGCTTTTACTACCAGGTCTCAGATTCGGAACTGGGGGAACAGTTTATGATGGTGGATCATGAGTTCCCGTTCGCCCAGGATCCCAGTCTATGGGCTACTCTGCGGTTTGAACAATAAAAAAACCGTGAGGAACGCGGGGAGTTCATCACGGTTATGAATCAGAAATCAGATCAGATCTGATATTATGATCGTTTTTTTGGTAATGCAGCTGCGTAGAGCATTGTGACGGCACCAATTGACATCAGGCTGAAGGCAGCCCAGTCAGGTGGATTGAGTACTTCCTGCTGCTCTTCGTTCAGAGACGACATTCCCAGGAAACCACGAAATTCAGCTTCGCGGACTGGTGCCGGTTCTTCTTCCATAGCTACTTTGTGAGTAAGAACCATTTTGTCGACAAATAAAAATGAAGTACCAGTCAGTAAGACAAATAAACCGGTTGCAAAAAATGAAGAGCGAAACATGCGATGTCCCTGTCCTGTCGCTTACATCGATTTCTATTTCGCTTGCTCCTCCTGAGCGTAAGCCCTTGTCTCAAAGTATCTTCCTGAATTCATTTCAGGGCTGTGAATGCGAATCGACGACGAATTTGAATGTTTAACCCACTATGACAAGACACATAATCCATAGCGGGATCTAATCTTTCTTATCGGAACGAAGAGCGAAACTCTTGATTTTTCCGGCAGATTTAAGCGTTTACATTTATTTTTTAAGTCCGGTTATACGGTTTTTAAGGATCATGGGAGTGCGCTGTACAAAATTTAGAATCCAAAGTTTTTCGAACTGACACTGCCAGACAGTTCGACTCAGCAAAATTCATGTCGAGCCCGGCTGGAGTTTTGGATGTACAATCGCTAAATTAGCTATTTCGTAGTGCAAAACACCTGAATCATCACGTTGAAAAATACAAATGAGGAAATGACTGTGGAAGCTCGGATTACATTATTGCCCGGCGATGGAATTGGTCCTGAAATCGTAGAACAGGCTAAACGGGTTCTCGATACAATCGCACAAAAATATGGTCATCAATTTGAGTCCCCAACCTGCCCGATGGGAGGCAATGCGATTGATGAATTTGGTGACCCGCTTCCCGCAGAAACTCTGGAAACCTGCAAAGCATCCGATGCAATTCTGCTGGGCGCCGTGGGAGGACCGAAATGGGATGATCCTTCTGCGAAAACGCGTCCTGAAGCTGGCCTGCTGAAAATTCGAAAAGAACTGGGACTGTTTGCGAACCTGCGCCCTATTAAACCTTACAAAGAATTACTCGATGCTTCGCCTTTAAAACGGGAAATTATCGAAGGAACCGATATCCTGTTCTTCCGTGAATTAACCGGTGGGATTTACTTCGGTGAATCAGGAAGAATGGAACATCCTGATGGTGAAAAAGCATTCAGCGTCATGACCTACACCACGAAAGAAATTGCCCGCATCGTTCGGCTGGCAGCAGAATCGGCCCGCAATCGTGGCGGTAAGCTGACTTCCGTGGATAAAGCAAATGTGCTGGAAGTCTCTCGTCTCTGGCGTCAGGTCGCCGCCGATGTGGTTAAAAATGAATTTCCCGATATCGAATATGAGGTGGTCCTAGTGGATGCGATGGCGATGCACCTGATTTCCCGCCCTTCGGAATTCGATGTCGTGGTCACTGGAAATATGTTTGGCGATATTCTGACCGATGAAGGTTCGATGCTGCCAGGATCACTGGGATTACTCCCCTCTGCATCTCTGGGAGCTGAGGGACCCGGTCTGTATGAACCTATTCACGGTTCTGCACCGGATATCGCAGGGAAAGGTATTGCCAATCCGCTGGCAACAATTCTGGCTACTGCCATGCTGCTCAGACATTCTTTGAATCTGGAAACGGAAGCAACAGCAGTTGAAGAGGCTGTGGCCCGGGTTCTGGCAGCCGGTCATCGCACGGCTGATATCGCTGCAGGAGGCAAGAGCATTTCCACGGTAGAAATGGGCGACTGCGTCATTCAGGAATTAACAGCCTGAGAAAGCACGTTACCGAAAACATGAAAAAGCGGCCGAGAATCAACTGGTTCTCAGCCGCTTTAATTTTTGTAACTGAAATCGGATTAAACGTCACACAAAATGACGGCCTGCTGTAAGCCTTCGTATGGATCCCGGGTGGGAATAAATTCCTGTCCGACAAAGCCTTTGTAGCCGATTTCCTGCAATGCCTGCATGATCGGGGGATAATTGATTTCCTGCTTTTGATCCAGTTCTCCCCGCCCTGGATTGCCGGCTGTGTGAACGTGGCCGATGTAATCTTTATGTTCACGAATTCGTCGAATGACGTCCCCATCCATGATTTGAACATGGTAGATATCAAACAGGAGTTTCATTCGATCAGAGCCGACCTGCTTGATGATATCAATACAGTAATCGGTGTGGTCCCCCTGGTAACCGGGATGTCCTTTCATCGGATGGCTGGCGTCACGGGAATTAAGCATTTCCAGGCAGAGATTCACGTTGTTCTTCTCAGCATAGCCTATGATTTTTTTGAGACCCGCGACACAGTTTTTCGCCCCGATTTCATCATCAATGCCATCACGCATTCCTGTGAAGGTGATGACATTCTTAACGCCTCCCGCGGCACATTCATCAATCCGTTTGCGTAAGATCTCGATGCATTCATCCCAGTGATCCGGATTATTAAAACCGGTTTTAAAACCATGGCTGGAAGCGATGGCACAGGTTAAGCCATACTTTTTCAGTGTATCCCAGTTCTCTGCGGGAGTCAGTTCCACACTTTTGATGCCCAGTTGACTGGCAACCTGCGCCGTTTTTTCAATATCCCAGTATTTTTTGAAGCACCAGTGCACGACAGACTGATTAATATTTCCCTTGAGTGGTTGTGGCGAAGACTGTTGTTTTTCCCCCGCCTCTGCCTGCTGCCAGTCCAGACCGAGTGCCGACGCCGCCAGGAGACTGGACGATTGTAAAAGCCTTCTTCGACTGAGTTTAGAATCCATCAGGACCTCACTTTCTGTGATCTTTCGCTGATCCGTTTATTGAGAAGCCAGGTATGTCAGGCGTTCATTAATCATAAAGTGTGACCCTACAATACTGGCTGAAAGAAACAAAGTAAACAGGATAGTCACCGCTTCAAAGACATCAGGACCTCCCCCACCGCCCATGATAACCATACTCATGGAAAAGAAGAAAACCATATTCCCGACCCACATTAAAACGAATGCCAGCGGTAACGCGCCCCATTTGATGAACGTCGACAACAGGGCCGTCAGATGCCAGAAAAACAGGATTTCGATACAGGTCAGCCAGAAACCAGGCTCGGCGAGCACCATCCCCAGGTCCTGGGTCATTTCTTCAATCCCGAGTAACCCGCCAATGATCAGATAAAAGAAGGCGGGAATTACAGCCAGCATCGATCCAAAGACCTTGGCATACGCAATCTGAGCCATCGACTGTGGAAGCATGGCCGTAGAAACCAGAGTCTTCCATTGAACTTCTACATGAAAGATTCTGGATGATATCAGGCTGATTTCAATCAACACCACAATCAGCATCGTCCAGAAGACGGTCAGCCCCATTTCCTGCAGAGAATAACTACGCGAAGTATAGCTGATATAGGCGCACAGCGAGAACAGGGCGACTCCGTAACAGATATGTTTGATTAACGCCATTCCCAGGCCACCATTCACGAAGTAGAAATCCTTCCACGCCAATGCCTGCATCCAGGCGCGGCCTGGTGAAAAGATGCGGTTGCGTTTTTTGGAGACCAGACCGCGTCCCGGATCGGTAGACACTTCAGTCAGCGCAAAACGGTTAAAGCACAGACTGGCCAATAGAAAGAATAAAACTCCCGCCATCAGGTTGGTCCAGAACTGGAAGCCCCAGGGACTTTCACTGAAACCGGAAGTCAGAATCAGACTGAGCTGCCTTAAAACGGAGGACTCGTAACACAGCTCGATGAACGACTTCGTGCCCCCTACGATCAAGGAGTTGGCTCCTACCCAGTTTTCAGAAACCGCTCCATCAATACACCATCCCAGCAAGGGAGGTCCCAGAAAGTACATAAACAGGGAGATCAGAACCAGTGTGGAGGCAGTTCGTGAACGCGAGCAGAGTACCGAACAGACGAGCCCCAGGTTAGACAGTCCAATCAGGAATGCACCCAGTGTTGCATAGGTAGCAAGGACCTGGGTGAAGGTCACTCCCCCCAGGGTAATCGCCAGCAGTGTAAATGGAAACTGGATTGAGAGTAATATCAGCGCTGAAACCAGTCGTGGCAGAGATTTTCCCAGCAGCAGTGAGATGGGATTCACGCCCGCCATAAGCAGCAGACCAATCGTCTGTTCTTCTTTTTCTTCAGTAATGGCTGTCGCGAAAAAACTGATCCCCGCCATCAGAATAAACATAAAATTCAGATAGATAATCTGAGAAAATAAATACAACCCGGCAGCGCCCATGACTCGACTGCTCGAATGCGCTATCATCAGGCAGAACAGTATCAGAACTGCAAACAGAAAACGAAATAAATGAGTCCGCGTCAGCCGGAAGTCGACACATAGTGCACGGTGAAATAAGGCAAACGTTCCCTGTAACATCAACGCACTCCCTGCTCTGTCAGATCCAGAAAGGCCTGATTTAAATGTTTCTTGTCCCGCTGGAACGACTCAATCGTTCCGTTTGATTCAATTATTTTAGACAACAGATTTCCCGTGTTGGTTAAAGTGACATCAAACATGATGCGTAATTCGCGTGGTTTTTCGGTTGGCTCTACTTTCAAAATCCCCGGTTCCCTCAACAGAGAATCTATCAGGCCTTCCACTTCTGCTTCCAGCATGACTTTGTAGACCGGATGTTCCTGCTCGTGGGTCAGGAGCCCATCCATGGAGCCGCTGTACTTGACCAGCCCCCGATCGATAATCGTGACACTGTCACACAATTCCGCCAGTTCACTGAGAATATGAGAACTGATGAAAATGGTTTTTCCCATACGTTTCAGTTCCTGTAATATTTCCATCAGTTCGATACGTGCGCGGGGATCCAGGCCAGATGCTGGTTCATCGAGTAAAAGTAAATCGGGATCGTTGACCAGCACGCGTGCCAAACTGACGCGTTGCTGCATCCCCCGCGACAGTCCACTGATCAGCGAATCTTTACGTCCATCCATGTCCGTTAACGTCAACACATCATTGATGACCTGGTTCCGCTGATCGACCCCCAGTCCATAGGCGGCACCAAAAAAGTCGAGATACTCAAATACGGTCATCTGACGGTAGGTACTGAAATGATCGGGCATGAAACCAATTCGTTTTCGAATTTCTTTCACCGCCGACTGAACATTGTGGCCGAAGACTTCGACTTTTCCTCCCTGGGGACGCAGTAGAGTGCAGATGATTTTCAGCGTAGTCGTCTTGCCTGCCCCGTTCGGGCCGACAAAACCATGCAGGGACTGAGGCTGGACCTGGAAACTGATGCCCTGTAACGCACGATGCCCTTTGAAGGAATGCGATACATTTTGAATATCGATGACAGGTTGATTATTGATCGGGTGATTCATTATTTTCTGCAATCTTTTTCTCAGGTAAGGCGACATCATAGACAAACAGGATGCGCCCCTGCTGGTCTCCCAACACATCCGTCTTGAGCTTAAACTCATCTGGAATATCGCAATAATAAAATAATTTGATCCGGGACGGATGACCTCGGTAGTTAGCCACCTGCGCTTCTGTGTTCAGATCCAATGATTTTATGACGAGGGCTTCATACAATTCACTGTAAACTGCAGAGATTTCTTTTTCTTCATAGCCATAGGAGTTTCGCGTAACGTAATTTGAGTTGCCATCCAGTTTTGTTCTCCAGGCCGCCAGGGGAAGGATGCCCTCCTGTTTGAGCTTGAAAATCGAACTGTTATTCTTTTCTGTCTGGCTTACCGAATACAGTTTCTCTCGGAACAGGATCTGCATACGAGCATGACTGGCAGGTAACGCCGGCTGAACTTCAAGCGTAAGGGCTTCCAGATTACCGTCGGGATTGAGTTGATAATCAACAATATGACATTCCGGCTTTGTAAATGGTATCTTGATTCGATATAGAAAAGGTCGGCTTGTGAATGCCGGGATATCTGCCTGGAAGATTCCATCCGTACCATTCGCAATGAATCCGTTTATGCGTTCGGTTTCTTGAGCCGTCGTGAAAAGGGAGCCTTCACCGGTTGAGGTAAACCGATATTTACCGCCATCCGTCACAAAGGAATTGATCCAGCAGGTTGTATCGAAATAGTTTCCCTGTAATGGTTCCGCGACGAGCAAACTGTTGATGGTAGTTTTTTCACCATAGCCCCGTTTTCCGATGCTCCAGAAAATGGTGCTGAAGCAGACAACCGTAAACAAAATGAATAAGAGCGAATTACGGTAGCGTGAACTCTTCTGACGTTTATTGAACAAAAAACAACCGGGAAAGATCATAAACACATAGAGGAGCGACATCAGATAAATGAGAGGCCAGTTATGATCGGGATGTGTTAAATCTGACAGTTGATGCATTAACCTGGAATTGAAATCTCCATAACTGTTCGAATTGTACTGACTGTCGCCGGTTTTACTCTGCCTGGCCTCAGAGGGATGTATGCGAATATTCTCTGCTTCTTTATCATGAACGGCGTTGACCACTGTATTCAATGCGTTTTCGGTCAGCTGTGACATCTTAAGTGTGTGGCGTATCACCAGCCCTTCACCAATCCGAAAGAACTCCAGTGGCGAATTTAATTCGACCATGCTGGTCGTGAAAATCAGATTTTCTCCCGTCATATCATCGGGGAGCAGATGGACGACTCCTCCCTGGTAGAGCCAGTCCATAAAAGAAACCTTGCGGGCCGCATCCCATCGGGGAACGTGACCTATGATGATTTCATCCAGTGAGTCTGTGGCTGTGACTGAGGGAGGAAATAATTCTTCCGGAAATTGTTTGAAGTGTCCCGCTTTTTTAACCAGGGCATCTGACCGGCTCAATATGACTCGGGATCGTACAGGGTCTAGTCCCGAGTTGGAATCAATATTATTCTCTGCCCTGGTCAATTTCTGGCCATAGATAAACCGTGGCCCCCAGTTCAGCGACCAGTCTGCCTGGTAGGAATCGATGATATAAGGATAGAACTGCACCCATTGAGAACTGAACGGCGCGAGAAAGACTTTTCGGATTAAGGGCGCACCTACTTTACTGCCACCATATTGCAGTCGATTCAACTGCACCGGTTCATCAAATGCTTCGGGAGTGTTATTGCGAAGCAGAATCGATAAGGGAATGCATTTACTTCGCGTCTGCTGGTTATTAAATCCCCAGACAACTTCTTCAATATCAATCGCAAAAACCGGGCCGGGCAGAAGTATTATCAGGACTGTTCCCACGAGGATACGCAGCTTTAATGCCCTGGATATAATTCGCGGGATATTTCTCAAATAGTAATTCATATATCAGAGCTCAGTTGAGATTGTTGATCAAAGGAAATTCCTTCGACTGAATCGATATCGGGACGATAGTAGCTATTGTTATCATAACCCAGGCGTCCCAGATTTTCATCAATATGATTTCGGCAGAGCGTTCGAAACAGTAAAAGGAATCCGCCATAGATCATGGCGTTCAGGACAAGGGGAACCCACGTCGATCCAAACTCATGAAATTCAGCAATTTCATTCAGTACCACGTAGGAGGCGGGTCCCAGGAACAGGCCGTAAATGAGAGAATCTGTGTTTAAACGGGGAATCAGAATAAAAAGCGGGAATGCCAGAATAAACGGTAGCAGACACCAGGCAATGATTCCTCCCAGCGCAGCCAGAATTGCCTTGGTTTGTGATTTGATTTTCATCCCTATCCAGCAGAAGAGGTAGACCAGCATTGGCAGGTAGATCCCCAGGGTCAGCAGCGAGCCGATCAGATAGGCCAGCCATTGTGATTCATATTGGTTTCCCCGGTTCATCTGTGAGTTTTCCCATTTCCACCATGCTTCAAACAGGACAATCGTCAACAGCGGGATCAGCAGTACCATGCATAAGCGTTTGACTCCGGCAATCTTCTGATCCAGGAGTTCGCTTCCTGAAATGGGAGTCGTCAATAACACGTCCAATGTTTCATGAGACCGCTCTCCCGCGATCAGGCTCGTAGCAGAGACAGCCAGAAACAATACCGTTAAGCCCCAGATGATCCATAATAAGATGACCGCCCCCGGGACAATCGGCTCCGGGTTACTGGTGGCAATGATAATACATAAAAAGAGAATCGGGACTTCCAGTAGAACCAGAATACGAAACAAATAGCGGAATGTGCCCAGAGATTTCTTGGACGTTTCACGCCAGGCAATCGGCTTGCTTTCCGGTAGATGCACATAGTCATTCACCAGCACAATCCCGCGGGTCACACGATTGTTATTAATACTGGAAAACAGCCGATCCAGTGATTTAAAAAGATTCAACAGGAAGTTATTCGCAGGCAAAAAGGCACGTCGTACCAGAAAATAATGCGCAAACATTAATGACACTAACGTACTCAACAGTATCGGGAGACTGAAAATCAATGTTTTGACAACAGAGTTACTCCCGGGAGTCCAGGAAAAACGATCAAACCAGTAGGGAGCAAAGAATAAAAATTCGAGATCCATACTCCCCCGCGAGAAGTTGTTATTGAAACCTGGAATCTGATTTACGACCTTATTGAGTGCTCTGATAATATCGCCATAAAACAGCAGATTTAATTCAGAAGCAATGGCTGAGCCAAACAGCAGGAGAAAACCAAGTAAATAAGTGGCAATGAAAGCAGCCACGGTCGTTCGGAAAAAACTGGAGCAAAGCACTCCCAGTGCGGCGATCTGGAACATGGCCAGAATCAGCAGCCAGAGACCGTTGATAAACATCGCGGGAGAAACTCCACCCAGCGAATAAGCAAATGCCAGAATAGGCAGCCCCAGCATCAGAAAGGTCAGCATGGAAATCAACCGCCCCAGGTATTTCTCGAGGATGATTGTTGAAGGACTTAAGCGAGTAATCAGTAACAATCCCAGGCTGTTGCGTTCTTTCTCCTGGGTAATCACGCCACAGGTGATGGCAGGTAACAGGAGATAGATGGCAACAAATTGCAGGAAGACCATGGCTTGAAAGATTTCTCGCCCCCGCCCCAGCATTGCGAGAGGATTACTCATTTGGGGGACCATACTGTCCATATAGATAAAGCCCACGCATCCCAGGAACAGCAGTGCATAGATCGTACGAATAATGTAGGTCCGGCGGCGGTTTGCCATTTCGGTTAATTCTTTGGAGAGCAAAGGCAGCCCGAACTGGAGTAGTCGTCGTTTCATGCCGTCTTCCCTTCTGTCAGTTTCATGAAAACGGTTTCCATATCCATGGCTTCAGCCTGAAACATGCGAATTTTTACTCCCGTTGCAGCCAGTCGGGCATGTAAATCTTCTACTGCCAGTTGATCTTCCTGAAGTTGTATCGCGATGCGGTCTGCCTGGACGCTGACCGACTTGACTCCCTCGAATGATTCAATTTTCTGGCAGATACCATTCATTTCACCCACAATCTGCACATGGACTACACGACTGAGCTCCAGCCGTTTATAAATATGATCTAAAGAACCCTGGGTCACAAACTGTCCCGCTTCAATAATCCCGATGCTGGTACACAGCTGTGATAACTCATGAAGAATATGACTGGATATGATGATGGTTTTGCCCATCTCCTTCAGCGCGACCAGGAGTTCCCGCACCTCGATTCGAGCGCGCGGGTCCAACCCGCTGGCCGGTTCATCCAGTAATAACAGATCAGGATCGTGCAACAGCACCCGCGCCAGTGCCAGGCGTTGCTTCATTCCGCGGGAGAGTGAATCTACAGGGGCGTCGATTTTTTCCGTCAGATCAGTTAATTCCAGTACGTCGTTCACAATAGCCTTCCGACGCGTACGGTTGATGCGATAAGCGGCTGCGAAAAAATGCAGGTACTCCCGGGCAGTCAGATCTTCATAGACTCCAAAAAAGTCCGGCATGTAACCGATCATTTCTCTGATCAGATGCGGCGCTTTCTTGACGGAAATCCCATTGATCTTGACCGCATCACAGTCATACTCACGCTGCAGAGTCGCCAGAACTTTTATAGTCGATGATTTGCCTGCACCATTCGGCCCGATAAAGCCAAAGACTTCTCCCTTCGGTATGGAAAAGGAAATGCCTTTGACGGCTTCGTATTTTCCATATCGGACCCAAAGATTTTTGACTTCCACCATTGCAGGTTGTGTGCTCATAGGACTGGAAAACGTTCTAACTGAAGAAGGGAGTGAGAATTTTAAATGTCTGACACAATAAACTGGCGATAAATGGTATCCCGCTCGTTGCCTGGAACATAAACGACTACCAGCCATTGACGGGGATCAGAGGAGTCCAGGATACTCAAGTCCTCGAAATTACTTCCGCCTGCCGGTGACGTTTGGGAGACGATCTGAAATAAACCCGTCTGTTGACGAACGCACAGATCGTCCATAAAGCATGGTTGGTCCTGGGGCTGAATTCCGTAACGGGCATCAGGGCTCTGTACTGGATTTAATAATGTAGTGTTCCCCCGGGTTTGTATTGGGTTGCCTACCCGAGGAATACTTTGAAAGCTGGGAAATCGCTTCGGTTTTCCAGATTGCGTTCCTTGATAAATCAGCAGAATGGCATTCTCGCCGAATTTCTGTTTAACCTGTGTTTTCAGTGTCTCGCGTCGGTTGTCTGAATTCAGCTGATCCACAGTGATCGACGCCCAGTCGAAGTCAGGCAGTTCTTGCTGCGGGTAATTATTGACGATCCGGTTTAACTGAGGCGTCCATTGAGGCATCCGTTGATAAACAGAGTACTGAGTCGGAATCGATCCCTGATAAAAAGGCGCTCCGACCATCGCAGGTGAACTGTTCTGAGGGGCATTGTAATTGTACATTCCCCTGCCCAGTTCCGTCTGATTGAGTGGACTGAATAACCCGGACTTGACCCTGGTTTCAATGGTCTGATAAGAACCCGTGAAGAGCAGTTCAATCTCATTCTCTCTGACCGGTAAGCCCTGGTTGTCCAGGTCAACAATCGACAGTGTTTTGCGCTCGTGAGATGCCTGCATAAAATAGTCGGAGATCACAAAAGCAAATAAAGCAACACAGATAGAGATGGCAGGAAATGTGATCCAGGTGAATCGTCGTATTTTAAAGTATCCCAGCAGATAATACTCGCCGGGGCCGATCATCGCGACATAGCCCAGCAGAATGATACCGATCACCCACGTCGGAACAATCTGTAATTCAGCCGGCATAAGATCACTGATTAATGTCCCTCCCGTATAAATGGGTTGATATGCCAGGCTCAGCATTTCCGAAGCAGTATACGCATTCAGAAAATGATAATTCGTCTGTTTTTCTTTCTGAAAATAATCCTGAAGCAGTTTCTGCTCGTCCCAGCGATGCTGTTTTTCATAATAGTCCCGTTGCGAATGTCTCAACTTCCATAAAAAAAACGGAATCCGGGCCAGCTCTTCTGATGTCAGCAACTTTTTTTCCAATGCCTGCTGGCGGAGGATAATCGTCCTTCCCCATCCCGTCCTGGCAAATAGAATTTGATTCGTCTCGGAGAAATCGATTTGCCCCTCGGAATTCTGTAACAGGGGTGAGTTTGCTTCGCTTTCCCGCAGGGTATTGAGAAACTCCAGTTGATTTCTCCCGATCGATTCACCGGGAAGCACGCATATGCTGCCACCAGAACGGACCCACTGCAGAATCGCTTTCATATGACGCGACTCTAATGTTTCCAGGCCGCGGGCTGTAATCACAAGAATATCATACTGATGACAGTCCACAGGAAGTTGGGGATATTCTTCCGGATGCAGGTGGACCGAATAGGTTTTCAATCTGAGCTTGAGAGGTTCGCTACCGATCGCGCTCTGCCTGGCGATGTGAGCGGGGATCTCATACTGCTGAAAATTGATCTGCACCGGTTCTTTGGGACTGATCGCTTCGAATTTTAATTGATCCAGAAATGTTTTTAAATCAGGCGATAACGTTCCATCAAAGGGATCGCAGATACCAATTGCCAGGGTTCGCTGATACTTGCGTCCGACTTTCAGCGTGTAAGGGTCTTTAAAATCATAGCGTGCCTGGGATGTGACAAAACTGAGGCGTAATTTTAACTCGGAATAGGGATTGTCTACTTTCATCGCAGGCAACAGCATGGGGACCTCATGGAAACCCGAATGCAATGCCACATCATGCGACTGAAATTCACCATACTTTTCCACTCCATCATAGGCAGAGACCAGAAAGTGTCCTTCCAGCAGATCAGGAGTGGAGACTGAACATTGCCAGACGAGTGAAATCGGACCATTGCCCTTAGGGAACTGGGTCGTCTGGTAAATATCGACCGTGATCGGAGCACTCTGCGCTATGACCAGTTGTGCTGAGAACGCACAATGTATCAAGATCAGTTGCAGGACTTTCCAGTTCATACGTTTTCAACCTGTTTAGTTATGTCCTGATTACGATATCGTTCCGGCCGGGCGTTTCTGAAAATACCACCATTCTCCCAACAGCAACAGAAAGGCAATGAAAGCAAATTCGCCCCAGAGCGGTTTGTCACTGTCGATCTGAGCCTCTGTCGCAGTGACGGGCACTTCGCTGAACTGGATTTCTTCTACAGCAACGAGGGAAGTCTCCAAAGGGTTTAAAAGACTTACGCTGATTTTCGTATTGTCGGCCCCTGCCCCGCTAACGGTATACTCTCCGGTATGCAAAGCGGCGATTCCTGAGACTCGTCCATTATCATCACTCTCTGCACGTAATTCATGGCCCGTGGGGGTTACGATTTCATACTGGCTTTCCGGTTGAAGCGCCAGTGGCGGCAGAACCGGCGTCGCTGCTGCCTGGGCTTCAGAAATTCCGGCTTCCTGTAAGGTCAGTTGAATCAGGTTCGAAACCATAATCGGGAAACCGACCCGATAAGGCATCGTGGAGCGATCAGTATTGAACAGAAAATAGAATTCCAGTTCCCCCGCAGTGCGCTTCTGTAATAACAAAGGCCCGAGCCGACCATGAATGAGAACTTCATACCCCAGTGCTTCCAGATCTTCAACGTTGGCATTCTCCAGCCACACCGGTTGCTGGGAAATCTGCACATCGGCCAACTCAACATGGCGTAATAAAGATGAACTGCGATTCCAGTCGACGACATCAGTCAGATTATTCTCCAGCGTGATCAGCTTGTTTAACTCTTCGGGGATAAAGCCGATTCCCAGTTTTACCAAGCCCGGCTTAGCCAGATCTTTCTCAGTGCTGCCGATAATCAGATCGAATTCAGGGGGAGTTGTCGAATTATTTTCCTGTGGATACACAAGAAACTCCTGATTATCAGCCAGTGCATAACGATAACTGGCTAATTCAGGATCAATGTAAATCAACAGCGATCTGGATTGAGGAATAGTGAGAAACGCACGATTATCAGCGGCCAGACTGTCATGAGAACCTGGATTTAAAACGGCTTCCAGACGGGATTCTTTATCAGCAGCAACCGAGAACTCCAGTCGCTGGGAGTCACCACTCCCCAGTATGACCTCTTCTTTGGCGATACTGGTTCCATCCTGTAGCAACTCGACTTCAGCCGGGCTGTCTGCCTGTCGGGAGTTTTCGATTCGTATGAAGACGTCCCAGTTACCAGCCTGGTTTTTACGGGCATTGAAAGAAGTAATCCCGATATTTGCCCCTGCCGCCGGAAGTAACTGAAAGTTTAAATCGAAGGGCAGTTCAAAATCCACCTCGCGGGGAAAGTTGCCATCGGAGTAAAACAGCACCGATTTAATCGGGGCGGTGCGCGACAGGGCCTGTGTCATGCGGAGCGCATCTTCAAGCTGACTGGGAACATCATCGACCGCCAAATCGGTAAGCGCTTTCTTCAAGACTCGCTGATTGTCGGTAAATGCCGTTAGCCGACGGGCGGTGGAACTGACGGCAACCAGCGAGAGACGCTGATCGGGCAGCATGTTGTCAATCAATTCTGAAACCCGTTCTTTCGCCAGATCCAATCGCGTTTTACCCGATTGCGAATCGGTGGCAGCCATACTGGCAGAACAGTCGATTAAAATCGGCAGGTATTCAGCACGTTCCGCGCCACTTTGAACATAGGGTTGCATCAATGCCAGAACCAGAAACAGCAGCAGCAGGATCTGTAAAAGCAGCAGGATACTGCGTTTAAACTTCTGGAACGGCGAATTCACACGACGATCGTTGATCACCTGACTCCAGAGTGCCAGTGAAGGCACACGCTGATGGGGGCGTTTTAATTTAAGGAAATAAAAGATAAGTAATGGCACCAGCAGGAGCAGGTACCAGGCGCTTTGCAGAGCGTAAAATCCGGGCCAGAAATTCATACAACCCAGCCTTTCCGTCTCAACTGATCAAACAGGACATGTTCCAGGGAATCGCCACTGTTTACCATCAGGAATTTTCCGGAACGCTGACGACAGAGAGACGCCAGATGCTCTTCCAGTAAACTGCGATGTTCGTGATACAGGCCTAACAGATCTCCAGCAGAGGAAATATCCAGGGTCTGACCACTTTCACTGTCTACCAGTCTCAAATCTCCATTGATTTCAGGATTCACTTCAGAAGGAGCCAGAATCTGCACACCAAAGATTTCCAGGCCAGAGCTGTAAAGCAGGTTCATCGGGCGTTGCAGATCACCAAAGGATTCGAAGTCCGACAGCAGGATCGCGATCCCGCGACCACGGTGCATTCGCAGGACGTCATCAACCGCACTCTCAATGGGAGAATCGCCGCCCGGTTCAATTTGCGTAAGAAATTCAAACAGCCGTCTCATACTGCCGCGACCTGTCGTCGGCTGGAACTGTTGGGGGCGCCCTCCCCGGTTATGACAGACATAGGCACTGACTTTTTCAAAATTGAGCAGCCCCATAACACCAAAAGCGGCTGCCAACTGTCGACACCGCTGAAATTTCTCTTCGTAATCCATCGAAGTCGAAGCATCAAGAATTAAAACCACATGCATTTCTTCTTCATGCTGATACTGTTTCATGAACGGACGGTTCAAGCGGGAGAAGATATTCCAGTCTATATAACGCACATCATCGCCAGGAACGTAATTGCGGTAATCCGAAAATTCAGTACTCGTGCCTCCCTTCCCGGAAAGATGTTCTCCACGACTGCGATTGGTCAGTCGTCGTGTAGGATTTAAGCGCATTCGCTCCAACATTGATAACGTTTTGTTATCAAACAGTGTTGTGAACTGGCTGACGGGAGTTGCTTCAGACACTTGAGCTTATTCCTTTTCCGGTAATTCCTGGCAGATTCGTTCTACCAGATCTTTCACGCTGATGTTTTCCGCCTGCCCGTCATAATTTAACAGCACGCGGTGTTGTAATACTTCGTTGGCAAAATAACGCACATCTTCATAAGCAACATGAGCGCGGCCTTCACTGAGCGCCCTAACCCGGGCTGCTTTAATTAATGACTGGGCGGCACGGGGACTGGCTCCCCAATGCACAAAACGGCGGATATCATCGACGGCAAAATCGGTCCCGGGATGAGTTGAAAGCACAAGACGGATTGCATAATCACGAATTGGTTCGACCACGACCACTTTTTCCAGTATGCTGCGCAGTTCCAGGATCTGTTGACTGTTGAGCAGCTTCTTCAGTTCAACAGGTTGTTTCAGAATCGTCTGCTGGACGATCGTATTCAGTTCGCTCCGACTGGGAAACGGGACGTTGATTTTGAACATGAAACGATCCAGCTGTGCTTCAGGCAACGGGTATGTCCCTTCCTGTTCAATCGGGTTTTGTGTCGCCATGACGAAAAAAGGTTGATCGAGCCGAAAGTGAGTTCCCCCCGCAGTCACTGTGCCTTCCTGCATGGTTTCCAGAAGTGCAGACTGAGTTTTCGGAGAAGCACGGTTAATTTCATCCGCCAGCAGCAGCTGCGTGAAGATTGGTCCCTTGCGAAATTCAAAACGGTAGGTTCCCGTTTCATCGGTACTCATGATGTTGGTTCCGATGATATCAGCCGGCATCAGGTCCGGAGTAAACTGGATGCGCTGGAAGTTCAGGTCCAGCACGCGTGACAATGCTTTGACCAGTTCTGTTTTTCCCAGCCCCGGCACGCCTTCCAGGAGAACATTGCCGCCACAAAACAAGGCGTAGAGAGTTGATTCCACCACACGTTCCTGCCCGACAATCATCCGTGCGATTTCGGACCGGACTTCGTTAAAAACCTGCTTGAAATGGTTGGCTTCTGCCTGCAGAACAACAGGCTCTTCAGTGGTTTCTGGCTGGTTCATGTCATATCTCCACGATGTTAAACGGTCTTATTTATCTTTATCGTCGTCGGTATTTCTGCGACGTTTCATATCGAGCAGTCGACCCGTTGTCGTCTGATTCTCTTCCGAGCCACCCGCTGGTGGATCTGGTTTGTCCGTCGATTTCTTTTCGGGCGGTTTGGTTTCTACTTTACCTGGTACAGGTGGCCTGGTGGTCTGCTGACGCTGTTCCTGCAGTTTCGCGATGGTTGACTGCGGGTCTGGTGGGCCTTTTCGTGAATCCAGTTCCTCTGTGACATTCTGTTTTCGCTGCAGCAGAGCCCCCATGGTGGCTGTACTGCTCTTGTCCTCTTTCCCGAACTTGAACCAGCTTTTGATGACGTACCAGTCAAGTTGAATTCGCCTGATTCCCACATCCAGCGGCACCAGAATCGCTAAAGCAATCAGGAACCAGTCGAAGATTGGATTGGAACTCGTTTTCGGGTCCCGGCGTCCGTAAATCACCTCAGAGGCGTTCTCCGGTGACAGTCGTTGGCCACCAGTCCGCGCTGCAATCTGATCCAGTACGATGGGGTTTGATCGAAAACGCAGAAACTCCGGAGAATAGGGAACGATAAACCCTCCGTTCGCGTGATCTTCCCGGTTCCCTGCCTTTCCGACCGCCATGACCTGGTAGCGGCCTTTGCCCCACAGTGGGACTGTTGCCTGATACCGACGCGGACTGACCTGCTTGAGTACGACTGTTTCCTGGCGATCGTGCGGGCCAGAGATCCGGGCTGCCACATTTAAGAAAGACTCTTCGGGATGGAAGTCTTCTACCATGATCGTGGCTTTGTTACCCGAGGTATGACTCCACATCTTCAGATGATCCTGCTTCTGTACCCGCGAGATTTTGATCATCAACTGCTTGATGAATGCCTGGTAATGATCCCAGTTGACCCAGTCAGCCCCCCAGTTGGGTGAGAGGTCAGAGGTGAAAGCGGCCGTGGTTCCCAGTCCGTACCGCCAGAAAGATAAGATCGGATCGATTTCTCCTTCCGCCTCTTTCTTTTCGGGGGCATTCAGTATCCCTTCTGCCCGTGGTTTGATCGTTGAGAGCACATACCCATGTAAAGGCGGAATTTCTGCGATCCCTTTCAGGACCGGAGAGATCATGCCGACTTCCGGGGTAATCGTTTCATTCTGGATCATACTCCGCTTCAGAGTTTTTGATTCTTTAATGAAAATGGAAGGCAGCTGATTCGGATCGGAAGGAAAGTAGTAGCGTCCTCCCGTCGCTCCGGCGATGCCGCGCATTGTGGAAATATCGCGACCGCCATGCGGATATATTGCGACCATGGAGACACTGACTTTGTTTTTCTGAAACTGGCCGATCAACTGGGGGGTTGGCGGCTGAGGGTCTCCGTCAGAAATAATAATCATATGCTTGGTGGACGCATCACTTTGAATTAAGCCATTCAGTCCAAGCTGCATGGTATTGGCAAAACTGGGCATGTCGCCGATTTGGGCTCCATTAATCCTGGGAACCATTTTTTCGTAGTCGCCGGCGGGCATCAGTTTAAACAGCCATTTTTCACCGTCCATAAAATCATAAATCAACACTCCCACTTCGTCTTGTGCGCCCAGCACTTTGATAGCCTGTTTTGTGATTCGTTTTCCCCAGGTATTACCTTCCGGAAATTCACATGTGTGGAGAATAATCGCCAGCGCCCCTTTAGGCAGGACTTTCTTTTTCGTAATATCCATTGTCACCGGGAGCGCATCTTCGATTACAGTACGATGATACCCGCCGGGACCAAAGCTGTTATCGCCGCCGACCATCATGAATCCGATGCCCTGGTTAAAGACCGAATCGTGAACGGCTTTCAGTTGAATGACATTGAATGCATCGGCGGGAACATTAACAAAAACAATCGCGTCATAAGGCATCAGTGATAGGGAATCGCTGGGGAACTCATATGCGGAAACGGTCTCTACATTCCGCTCTCCTTCCCGGATGGCTTTGACCAGCGGTTGCCAGTCTCGCTCGTCACCGGCAGGGTCGGTCACCACCAGGACCTTGCCTTCTCCTTCGACGAAAATATAGTTCAGAACGGTATTATTCTCACGAATCTGATCATCGTCCCGCTTGGTTTCTATGGTCGCGGAATATTCATAGTAACCCGGAGATCGCAGGTAAATTGGTACTACATAGCGGTTTTTTCCAGCTTTGAATGTCACATCTTTTTCAAAAATTGGTTTTCCGTTTTCACGTAAGACCAGCTTACCGGAGCCCGGTTGTAGTGAAGAAAGCACGACCGCGGCTTCGTAGTTTTCTCCCAGTTTGACGAACCGGGGTAATTCCAGGTTTTCCAGCCAGACTTCTTTATCATATTCATATTGAATCGGGAGAACATCGACTGCAATATCGCGTGATTTCAGCTCATCCAGTACCTGGGAAATCGAACCTTCGGTTTCGGTACCATCACTGATCAGAACAATGCGTCCCCGATTTTCTTCGGGAAGCATCGCAGCCGCCAGAGAGAGGGTCTGTTGCAGGTTCGTGGCATCACGGTCAATCCGTGAATTTAATGCTTCATAGGGAAATGACACCCGCGGTGGCAGTTCGACTGCTGAGTTTCTACCGAATACCACCAGTCCTGCTTCATCGGTCTGGGGTTTCTCAGTCACTGTTTTCATTACAAATTCCAGCGCGGAATCGACCGAAGATTCGCCGATCGAATCGGAAAGGTCGACGGCGTAGACAACTGAGATCACATCGCGCACCCGCACTGACCGTGGTTCTGCAATCAGCATTACAAACAGTCCGAGCATCAGCAGGCGCGAAATCAAAGCGGCCAGCGCCCGCCCTTTACTTAAGCCTCCATAACCGGCAATGGAGAGCCACCAGACCCAGACGGAAAACAGGATTAATCCAAATGCCCACGGTCGCGCGAACAGCAGAACGCCCGACTTCTCCAAGCCGATGCATAATGCCGCGTAAAGCACCAGAAAGAAAATCAACGGAACCGCCCGCATCCACGTCACTGGTGTGCGTGGTCGAGGAACTAACTGGCGATAAAGTTCTTTGATTTTCATGGTATCAATTTTACGATCAATCGATTTCCCGTGTCAGCGACGAATACCTGATCTTTTGAATTTACTGTAAGTCCCCAGGGAGTCAGAAATTCTCCTTGATTCATTCCCGTTTTTCCATATCTCCCTGTGACCCGCCCCGACAAGTCGGTTTTGGTAATGCGTCCCGCTCCATATTCTACAATGTATAGCTGATTGTGATGGCGATCGATGGCAATATCGTAGGGATAATAGAGAGGTAAACCTCCGGTTTTCGTGCCCAGAATTTCGAGAAAACTGCCGTCATCGGAAAAAACCTGTATCCGATTATTGACTGCATCAGAAACATAGATTTTCCCGTCATGCCAGATCATTCCCGCGGCACGTTGAAATTCGCCAGGACCTGTACCCACACCACCAAATTCCAGCAGGAATTCGCCCTGTTCCGTAAATTTCTGCACACGATCATTATTTCCATATTCACTGACGTAAATATTGCCAGCAGGATCCTGAACGACGGATACAGGATAGACAAACTGCCCAGGTGCTTCTCCATATTCGCCCAGCATTTTGCTGACTTTTCCCTGGTCGTCAAAGAACACAACACGATGGTAATGAGTATCAGCGACGGCGATTTGTCCATTTTTAAGCAGGCAGATGCCTTCAGGTTTACCGATCTCAAAATCGGGCATTTCCCACTGCCGATCCAGCTGGTTCTCGGCGTCATACACCAGAACCCGGCCGGCATTATCTAACACATATAATTCGTCAGCAGGCCCTATATGCTGACTGCGCGGTGCAGGAACCTTCATTCCTTCTGCGGGAACCGGCCATTGGATGGTCTCGGAAAAAGACAGCCGGGGGTCGGTTTCTTTACCACAACCGATTTGAAAAATGAGACACACTAAAAGCAGCAGCAGACGCAGGGAGACACGGTCCCCCTGCTGCAGAACGGTTCGGACCGGGCGATGATAGAAGGTAGCACTGGTGGTTTCAGCCCCTGGTTGTGATACGGTGACTTCTTCAACCGAGCCACTGAATTTTACATTCTTCACTTCATAGCTGCCCCGAACATCC
This sequence comes from uncultured Gimesia sp., assembly GCF_963972345.1. Classification (NCBI taxonomy): domain Bacteria; kingdom Pseudomonadati; phylum Planctomycetota; class Planctomycetia; order Planctomycetales; family Planctomycetaceae; genus Gimesia; species uncultured Gimesia sp. The sequence continues at coordinate 20,670 of NZ_CAXAVM010000111.1, forward strand.
TTGACGATTGATAACTGCTCAGGGCGTGCGAAATGAGACTTCCTTTCGCCGTCAGACAGATTCTGGACCGGTATTATGCTGAGATCATTCACTGGACCCAGGTAGCTGGCAGTTGGCAGTGATGGAGGATCATAGTACAACTCATTCACATCTCCTGCATAAACAACCTGGCCCTGTTCCAGGCAGATAACATTTGATGCCTCCCGCATCACCAGTTCGGATGAATGCGTTGCAAAGACCAGCGAAATCTGTTGTTCCTGACCAGAATTGCGAATCACATCCCAGTAGATCGGCCAATGAGCCTGGTCCACGTGCACCAGAGGCTCATCCATTACAATCACGCGGCCATGACTTGCCAGAGCGCGGGCGACTGCCAGCCGCGATGCTTCTCCCTGCGAGAGTTGCCCCGGATACTTTGCGGACAGCGATTTCAAATTGAAATCGTCTAACAGCGATTCCGGTGAAAAGTGTTTCAACTCAGATTGAGGGCAGACTAAAGTCAAATGTTCTAATACCGAGTATTGCGGCCAGAGTCCCAGTGTATGCGGTACCCAGAACAGATCCAGACCATTTACGGGAGAAGAGGCGTTCTGATTTCTGACCACCGTCCCTGCATCGGGGCGTTCAAACCTGACCAGTAAATTCAACAGCGATGTTTTACCGGCTCCGGAATATCCCATGACAGCCGTGACACCTGATGGGATTTCCAGATTAATCCCTGTCAACCGCGTACCGTGTGCCCAGTTCAGACTGACATCTGTCAGTGACCATAACGGTAATTCTGAATGTACGCTGCTTATTGACATGATTATACGAACTGATTGAGTTCGGACTGACTGCTGAAACGAATCCAGAGTTTACGAACGACGGGAAGTAGAATAATTCCCAGTAAAGCAGGAATACAGAAACTGATCAAACAAATTGCAGATAAAACAGACGTTTGGCCATAATGCATTAAACCATACAGGCGAACTGCAGATGTCATGCCACTGTGGGGAGCGAGAATGGAACTGATAGTGACATCCCAGTAAACCCAGAATGCCAGAACCACGACAGCCCAGTATTGCATCCGACCGTGAGTCAACCACAGCAGTCGCCCCCCATTCTCTGCCTGTTGCGGACAGTTAGACTGATTCATTAAATGCGCCAGGAATAAGGCGTCGTCTGCGTTTCGTCGTTGAAAAAACAACTTTAAAAACACGGCTCTTGGTAACAGGTACAGCACAAACCCAATCATGACCGGAACGGGAGTTCCATACAGCCAGGCTCCCTCGCGCGTCAGAAACAAAGATGCGATAACCAGTGACAGTGTTAAAGAGCCACATAATCCAGGGACACAACATACCAGGCCCAGAAACTTTACGAAGCCTGACTGGTTACGATTAAAAAAAATCGTCGCCAGCCCCCAGGCGGCAATCCCGGACGTCGCAGCATAACCCAGACCCCAGGCGCATTCCTCAAGCGTTCCCATCATCTGTAAGCGATTCTGCAGCACACTTTTTAGCGAAAGCAGACCGCCCCACCCCAGCATGACCAGAGGAAGCAGAATTACACAGCCCGTGGCAAGTGCCAGGTAACAGCCTGCCAGCAGTGGACGCAGCCGCCTCGATACGGTCCGGCCAGGTGATTGCAGGTAAAAGGGACGTTGCTCCAGAATTCTCAATAGATACAAAACACCCGCCAAGATTACGAATTCGATGAGCAGAGGACCAACGAGATACCCCAGTGTTTCACTGACAGGCACACCACCAGCCTGTGCGTCAAAGATCCAGACCGTCCAGGAATTCATATACAGGAGAGACGCCATCTCAAATTCCTGAAATGCCAGCAGAAACAGTAATGACCAGACAGGAAAGATCCGCACTAACGTTTTTCTGATAAAGAAATTCCACTGTGCAGAAAAACGGGAAATCGCAGTTCCCGCTGTAGAAGCAGACTGGCGGATGAAATCAGCTTCTGCTGATATTTGTGGTCGCACCGTCATGTGATAACAGATAA
>NZ_CAXAVM010000112.1:0-22647 GCF_963972345.1 uncultured Gimesia sp.
TCCTCAAGCCCTGATCACACCTACCGCCGCTGATCCCAATCCAAACCAGTTCAGCGACTACCAGACTCACACGCACGTTTCACCATTGTTTGAACAGTCGATCTTCGCAGAAATGAACCTCTTCGACAAAGTACCAGTACTGAAACGCATGAAACTGCTGGAAGAAGCCAAACTGAAAGTCGGCTACACTTACATTGTCGCCGGCGAAGTCACTCGCCCTTACGAAAGTATTCTCTGGACCGGGATGCCAACACGAGGCCTGTTTCCTTCCATTGATGTGAAGCGGGAAAAATGGAGTGTCGGAACCTGGAGTGTCGGTCTGGACTGGAACTACTAGGACGCCCCACTAAATACATGATTCAGCATAACCGGCTGGGAACCAGATTTCCCCGCCGGTTTTTTTATTTCATCTGAGTAAGAACGACATCTCCCCGTGTACTGTTATCGCCGGGATAAATCCGATCCTCTCCCTCTGCCTGGAAGCAGATATCGAGCAGTCCCGTCCCGGCTTTCAGTTCAAACTCTGCAGTTGACTCTTCCGCCGCCAGGTATTCATGCACGGTTCTGCCCTGCCAGTTCACAAAAAGTTTGCCTGGTTTTTCTGTTTGTCGCTTGATCTTGATTTGATACAGGCCCGCTCGGACGATTTTTACCATCCAGCCTTCTGAAACTCCTCGCTGGAACGTTCCATCCTGATAACGGCACAAGACACTGGGGTGCTCCTTCATCTGATCGATCACAATCAGGCCTGGTTCAAAGTTCCGGGCTGCTTTCATTTCCGAAAACCAGGCTTCGTATTGTGAGAGCAGATCTTTTACTGTCTCGGGATGTGCGTGCAACACATTCTCTTGTTCCCCCGGGTCGTTTGACAGATCATACAGTTCCAGTACGGGCACCGCCTGTAGCCTCAGGTTTTCATTTCCAAATGTGCCGGGATAACCTGCCAGCTTAAACCGCTCTGTCACCACTGCGAAATTCTGATAGCGTTGAGGCATCAACCCTCGATGCACCTGGAAAAACAGGCTCCGCTCCGGCAGCTTCTGTTGACTGCCTGTCAATAATGGTGACAGATCGACTCCATCCAGTTTGAGGGCTTCAGGCCGCGGTGTATTTGTCAGGGTCAACAGAGTAGGCAGCAAATCGATATGAGCGGCGATCTGATCGATCTTCTCCCCTTCCCGAAAATGACCAGGCCAGTACGCCAGGCAGGGAACCCTAATCCCCCCTTCATAGATCCAGGATTTCCGACCGCGGAGCCCTGCCGTATATCGCTTCTGCTGCGGACCATTATCTCCCAGAAATATCACCAGGGTCGATTCGGCCAGTCCGCTGCGATCCAGATGCGAGAGCAGTTTTCCTATGTTTTCATCCAGGTTTGTAAGCATCCCATACACGCGGGCCGTCGTTTCATCGAGCCCCTGCTGCTGATAAGGCTTCCAGTACGATTCAGCGATCTCCAGAGGTGTATGCGGTGCATTCGTCGCCAGATAAACAAAAAACGGTTTCTCTGCCTGCTGCTGTCGATCCATAAATTTCAGCGCCTCATCAAAAAACACATCCGTGCAATAGCCGGTCGATTCAAATGCATCCCCGTTCTTCCAGAGCTTCGGATGAAAATAACTGTTGGGCTGATCGGGACTCTGTCCAATCCCGCCACTTTTATGAATCAGTGTTTCTGCAAAGCCCTGATCCTGCGGCCGCATCGGATAATTATCCCCCAGGTGCCATTTCCCGAAGATCCCGGTCTGGTAGCCCGCCAGCTGCAGCAACTCGGCAAGCGTGACCTCATCACCCTGCATTTTCGCGCCGCCACGCGAGGTATGAATGACTCCCGTACGATAATAGTTGCGACCGGTCAACAGGCTGGCACGCGTCGGTGCACACACCGGACTGCAATAGAACCGGGTCAGTTCGATGCTCTTCCGGGCCAGTTGATCCAGGTGAGGTGTTCTGATTTTGGGATTATTGTGAAACCCGACATCGCCATATCCCTGGTCGTCGGTCAGAACGATGATCACATTGGGACGATTTTCTGCCGACACACCTTCTGCTGCACTGAACATGCATGACAGCAGCAATACTATTCCCGCAAACCATTTCACTGCTGAGCTATAGAACAATTTCATCTTCACTCCGGATATTGAAAGTGGTTACTCTCGAATCAATCAAGAGTCTGCATCACAACAAATTGCGGTGTCACATCCTGAAAAAACAGTTGTCGATCCCAGACTGATGCCTTACGATAGAGAGTTCAATCAGTCTCAAATTCGGGAGCGTATCACTATTAACCATCGCGACTCCCGAACGAAAATTCCTGGTATCTATGCCCCGGCACTATGATCCGTCCCCTTGACCTGGAAGACGCAACAATAAACGGGGACACCGTCTGATCAGAAAGACCAGCCATGAAATCAATCATTGCATGCGGAAGCACGTTGATCTGCCTGATCGTCGCCCCTCTCGAAATCGCGGAAGCACAGGCTGTCAGAATCCAGCAACCCATCGTACAACAATTTTCAACGGGAACAACACTGACTGTTCCCGATCGAGGTTCTGCATTGCTGGGAGGAGTTCAATCAGGGGCCTCCCATTTCAGACAGTCAGGACCGTTTCGCGGTGGTTCCTCGTACGGTCACTCTTTTCAGAGTGCAACCAGCAATGTGAGCGTTTATATCCATGATTTTGAAGCCATGGATCAGATGCTGCTCAATTCCGCGCCGCGCGTGTTACGCGACTCCCCATACAATCCTTCCGCATATCAGCACTGGAGAAACCAGTTACTGAATCAGCCCACTGAAAATCGGTCAACCGCCAGCGGTACCGCGGAAACGATTTCAAACGCCAGCGAAATCAGGCAGTCCAAGGCGGAACGATTTTATGAACTGGGGCAGCAGGCAGAGAAAAAACATTCGACGCCTACAATTGCCATTCTGCATTATCGCAACGCGGAAAAGTATGGCAGCAGCAAAGCGGCGACTCGCCTGCAGGTACTGACGACCACCAGCGCAACACGCTCGTCACTCCCGGGGCGCAACAACACAGATTAAAGCAGAGGTCAGGCAGCTTCTTCTTCTGCCATAAAGATCCGATTGGGAAGATGGACCTTGGCATAGCGTTCGCCCCGTGCATCATAGAAGTAGACCATATTCGAGTCGGAAGCCCAGATTGCTCCCAGACGGACGCTACGGGGGCCATTGATCGAGAACTGCAGTCCGCAACTGCGTCCCCGACGAATCAGGGACATTTCCGACATCGAGAACTGCTCTTCCAGCAGGTTCTCTTTCTCACAGAGTGTTTTATGAATAAATTGTCGCAGTTCGTTAAGTGACTGGATGTTCTCTACACTGAAACTCATTCACTGTCCCTCTCGCAATAAATCTCGTTCACCTGTGATTTCAGTGAAGTCAGCTGTTCGCTGACTTGCGTCCCGTCCCGAATCAACAGGTTGACCTGACGAGTATCGTCCAGCCAGACGGTCATCTGTCAGAAGAGTTGAAACGCCCGTCTCTTTGTTAAAATTTGAGAAGATGATGAATTTTCCGTATTCGTTAATCGGTCCGACTTTTTCTCCGATTTCCACGAATTTCAAAAAACAGGACTGAAGATCAATACCCGAACACCTCCAGAACAACCGGGGGGCGGTCTCTCTCCGGGGCTATTCTTTTATCTAATCAGACCAGTTGGTTCAACTTACTGTGCAAAAGATTCAAACGACGGAGTTCGGGCCTGTCGTTTTTTCTGGTCAACAGGGAAAATCCTGATATCCCCTAAATTTACCGGATATAAAATAGTTTGTATGATAGAAACCGATGCATCCTGCAATTCCAGCTTTTGTCCAGAATTGGCTCAACCATACCACTTATCTGAAGGACTTTCTGAAGTGCCCGTTATCTCTGCCCAGTCATTGCAAGACTTTACCGAATCACTCCTGCTTAAAGGAGGCGCGAATGAAGAAGAAGCACGCATCGTTTCCCATAGCCTGGTCGACGCCAACCTGCTGGGGCACGACTCGCACGGCGTGATGCGTCTTCCCTTTTATCTGGGCCGCGTCAAAGAAGGTATTCTGAAAGCCGGCGAGAAACTGCAGATTCTCAATGAAACACCGGCAGCGATTGCCGGCGACGGATGCTGGGGATTTGGCCAGACTGTCATGCACGAGTTGATGAATCGTTTGATTGAAAAAGCGGGCACACTCGGCGTCTCCTGTGGTACACTCAAGCGTGCCTCACACATCGGTCGCCTGGGGGAATATGCTGAAATGGCTGCCGCCCAGGGGATGGCTTCCATTATCTGTGCCAACACACACGGCTCTGCCCCCCGCGTCGCGCCCGTCGGGGGCAAACGACCTCGACTGGGAACCAACCCGATCTGTATCGGCATGCCCGGCGGTGCGGAAGGCCCGTTTGTACTCGACTTCGGTACCTCTGCCACCGCAGAAGGCAAAGTTCGCATCAAAAAAATCGCCGGCGAACAGGTTCCTCCCGGACTGATCCTGGACCCCGATGGAAACCCCACCACAGACCCCAATATGCTCTACGGCAATCCTCCAGGCACGATTCTTCCGATGGGCGGTGACCAGGCTTATAAAGGATTCGGGCTCTCTTTCATGGTAGAAATGCTCTGCGGTGCCCTTTCAGGCGGACAATGTGCTTTCCCTGACCCACCACCGCCACAGGGAAACTGTGTCTTCGTCGTGGTCATCGATCCCGGTCACCTGGGAGGCCAGAACCATCTGCTCAACGAAATCACCAATCTGGAGAAGTATGTCAGAAGCGTGCCCCTCAAAGAGGGAATCAGCGAGATCTTTCTGCCAGGCGATCCGGAAAAGAAAACCGCTGCCACCCGAAAAACGACAGGCATCTCTCTGGATAAAGGAAACTGGGAAGCCCTGACCAGTCTTGCCGGGGAACTGGGTGTCCCCGTACCAGAAGTTCAAGCTTAGACTGCAATCTCACATGGAAAACGAAACGGACCAAAATCAGAATCCCGATGCACGCTTGTATGTGCCCGTCAACGAGACAGACAACATCAACCTCATCGTCAAACGCTCGTCTTCCAAAGAATATTGCTTTTCCAAATTTCCCGGGCAGGACCATTTCCACCTGTTAATGCATGGTGAGATTATGGTGACGAACGGCCATGACATCTACTGTGTCGACTGTGCCATCAGGCATGGTTTCCTGACCCGGGACCGTTTGAACTGGCAGCATCGAAAAAGATAAGTCGCGCAGCTGCACTTAAACCTGGCTCAGTGCGGACTCAGGCATTCACAGGCAGAATCGTGGTCGCCTTCATGTAATCTGATACATATTCTGCGTCCGGTTCCTGCTGCACGAGCTGTTCTGCTTCTGACCACCAGGCAATCGCCTGCTCTTGTGTCCATTCATCAACCTCGAGCAATTTCAAGGCGGCACTCAGTTCTTCTGCTCGCTGGTAGCGATCTTCCGGTTTCTTCTCCAGGCACTTCATGACGATCGCTTCCAGTTCTTCCGGGATGCGGGGATTGATCGACGACGGAGGAATAACCGTCTCGCTCGCATGCGCGAACATCACCTTCAGTGCATTTTCGCCTTCGAAGACTGGTTTGCCCGTCAGTAAATAGTAGGCACTGGCTCCCAGCGAGTAGATATCAGAACGGGGATCGGGAGTCCCGTCTCCGGTCACGGCTTCAGGACTGGTATACAGAGGCGATCCGACGACAGCCCCTTCCATGGTCAGGTTCAACGAATCGGTATTCGAGCGTTTATCCTTGACCAGTCCAAAATCCAGCAGCTTGGCAACATCGTACAGCCCCCCACGCTCAGCGGAAAAGATATTCCCGGGTTTGATATCTCGATGAATCAGACCTTTATGATGCGCTTCCGCCAGAGCAGAACAGACCTGCTTCAACAGATAGACAACCCGTTCCGGAGGCAGGACGCCGAAGCGTTCGACGATTTCCTGCAGGTTCAACCCGGGCAGAAACTCCATCACATAAAAGAATGTCCCCTCTTCGGTATGGCCGTAATCATAGATTTCGATCGTATTGGGATGTGTTAATCCCGCGGTCGCCTGCACTTCACTCTCGAACCGCAACAGGATGTTTTCATCATCCACCTTGTCCCGCCGGATCAGTTTAATGGCACACGGACGTTTGAGCAGACGATGTTCCGCCAGATAGACTTCTCCCATCCCACCGCTGCCTACCTGCTTCCGCAAAGTGTACATGCCGATGCTCTTCGCATCGAAGGCTTCGCGTCTCAGACTGCCCACACGATGCGAACCATAGACGGCGGTACTGGCAGCGATCAACAGCAAAATGATCATTTCCGACAACCCGCCTGAGTAGAGTACCTCTGAAACCTGGGGCACCTGCTTTCCCGTCATCACTGCTCCGACGAGCGGGCTGATCACCATCAGGCTCACGACAGAGATCACACCCCGCAGCGAGTTGGGAATGAAAAACCCGTAAGTATAAATCAGAATCATCCAGGGAAAGACGGTGCGCAGAGGAAATGCAAACGCCACTTTGCCCAATAAAATGGGATCGCAGGCGCAGAGCTCACAGAAGTGCCACCAGATGAGAAATACCGCAGGCGCACCAAAAGTGATCGCTTCACAAATACGCAGACGCCACAGGCACAGGCAGGGTTTCAACCACAGGACACCAGCGACAGAAAACAGGATTCCCGTTAAGATGGTATCCAGGACAAGCATTTCCTGTCCGTGTGAATCATCAAATTCACCAAGCCACAAGCCGCGTATCAGAAACGCCGAAGTCGCCAAAGCCAGCAGCAATGAAGCCACGCGAAGACGACTGAGCAGCAGCTGTCGTCCCTGCTCCTGAAACATTCCGGAGCCACGCGAAACGACGCCCGCATGCGGGCAGAACTTGCCCGCTTCTTTTTTGTATTCTTCGGGAACCAAAGTCTCTAAAGCCTGAGCATTTGCCCCGGCAAGTTTTTCTGAACCCATCCTCAATGTCCCAGACATGATCAATTATTGGTAATGCATTTTGCGGATCAGATTTGGTAAATCAATCTCATGCTCTGAAACGAACAACCCCGATGTGTCTGTCTGCCATGACAGTCAAAATTACAAAGGTCTGCGTTTCGTGGGGAAGAAACTAAATAACTGACCACATCGCACAGTTAATTTTGCTCTATTATACGTCGCTATGGAAATGATTTATAGTACTTTTTGACGGACTCTTACAAATAAGAAACCGAAGCCACAAGCTGTTTCATAAGAGCCACTTAGAACACGCTCGCTTCCCCCGTCAATCATATCACTGGCTGCCGGTCTGACGATTGAACGGATCACGAAAAGAATACGGGCACTCTCTTAAAATCCGGAGCACATCAATTTCTTAAAGCGTCTCTCGTACTATTTCCCGGTTCTTACCCGTAGAGAGACTTCACGACAACGGGCCACAATTTAGTTGCCGTTTTTCTTCTGATAACATTCCCCCAGATGAACCATCATCTCCAGTGCCAGCAGATCGGCTCGACTCATTACATGTCGGGAACTCCGATTGCCCAGCCCTTTGACGATCAGTTCTACACACTCCAGATGAAATTCCAGCACCTGGGGGGGCGTTAAGTCCACAGCCGCCAGTAGTTCGGCGATCTGCAGTATTTCATCTTTGAGGCTGCCCGCTCCCATGATTACGTAGGTACGTAATAATTCGTGATAGTAATCTCGAACCTCGAAGGGTATCCGGGGAAGTTCTGCTGCAGCATCAGATTTGTGAGGATCCGTCTGTTTATCTCCTGCAGTTTCAGACTGCATTTCGTTTATCGCATCGGGATAAACCAGGGTCTGCAGTTCTTCTACAATCGAGCGCTGCTGATTCAGCAGTCGTTCCGCTTCATCCCGTTCACGAATCAGACGCCGATGTTTGTCCACCTGTAATTGATGGTTTTCTTCAGTGAGTTGTTGAACAAACAGGGCGCGACGCACGACACTTAATAATGCCGGTGATTCCCACATCGCGGGAGAAACAAGGATTTCCGCCTGGTTTTCACAGGCAGCCAGCGTCACCTGGTCATCGGGATGCGACAACAACAGGACAACAGGCTCGTGACACCCACTGATACGAATGGCATTCAACAGTTCCAGGCGTGACTTTTTCAGAACCTCGTCAAACTGAATCAGCAGACAGTCAAAGCTGTCTTTTCGCAATTGCGTTAACGCTTCTTCGGCGGTGGAAACCCATTCAAACCGTGGTTCACTGCAGCCTGTTGCATCCAGCCGTAATGCCAGACTCACCCACACCGGTCGCACTTCACTGACAAACAGCACTTTAAAACCGGGGGGAATCAGTTGCTGCTGCTGCGCACTCTCGGCCTGTTGATCTGAACCAGCGTTAGAACCGGACTCTGACCGGCTTTGCGTCAATTCGGCAAAAGATTCTGCATCGATCAGATTGTGCTTATCATATTTCACACTCATTATCGGGCCTGTCTGCTGGCAGGACTATAAAGATTTTTAAGGAGAACTGTCAATATGATCTCGCTGCAACCGCTGTTTTTAAAGGAAGTTATACCTCTCTGCCCTACCTGTTTCACAGGAGTGCCCCGGTGCGCCTCTGCGACAGACGCAAACGTCGGGAACCTCACTCAGCCACAGTAATCGGACTTAAAAGATCAGAGATTCTGCATTGAAAACCGGTCCTTCGACACAGGTCCGCCGATAATCCCACTCATCATCACTGATCCGGACTTTCGCCACGCAACTGAAGCAGGCACCAAAACCGCAGGCCATCGGAGTCTCCAGCGACAGCCAACAGGTAATTCCCGCCCGGGATGCAATTTTGCTGACCGCTTCCATCATCGGTTCCGGCCCACAACTGAAAATCGTTGACGGGGGTGAGTCGCTCTCAATCCGCTGCTGTAACAACTCGGTCACAAAGCCCTGATGTCCGTATGATCCATCATCGGTCGCGACTTCGACATTGAGTCCGTCCAGTTGAAAATCATCCAGGCCGGCCAGATATGCTTTGGATCGCGCGCCGTATAACAGGCTCACAGAATCTGGCAATACAGGCAATATACGCTCGGGTTGACCGTATTGGCGCAGTCCCAGTGCTTCTCGTGCTGTGGCCAGAAAGGGAGTCTGCCCGATTCCCCCCGCCACCATCACCAGTGAACCGCTGCCCGGGTGAGGAAACCCGTTTCCCAGCGGCCCCCAGATCTCGACACGATCACCGGGCTGCCAGTGTGTCATGCGGGAAGTCAGCTTACCGACCACGACGTAGCCAAAATCGAGGCCAGTCGGCGTACCCTTATCATCCAGACAGGTATCGTATAACGCGAAGGGCCGTCCCAGCAGCGGATCATTCACATCCGGTTCGCGTATCATGAAAAACTGACCGGGCAAAATGACCTGCGCCACTTCGGGACACTCGATACGCAAGCGATACGTGTCTTGCGCCATGCGTTCCTGCTCAATGACACGCGCTGTAAGATACCGGGGAGTTGCACAATGACTGAATTGGGAAGCCTCTGTCATTTTCGCTTTCCTTGACGTGTTCGCTTTTCCGAATCATCGCCGATGATTCTACGTCCTGTTGTTTTCGGTTTTGTGGAGTCTGCAGCAGGCTTCCGCCCTGTGGAAACAGTCCGCTTTCCCCCGGCCTTTTTTTGAACGCTACCGGTCCTTTTTTCGCCGGTCTTTTTTACACCGGTTTTTTTTACACCGGTTTTTTTTACATCAGTCTTTTTTCCGCCAGTCTTTTTTCCGCCTGGGGTTGTTTCTGAAATATATTTCCCGGCGGCTGCCCCCCGTTCACCCGACCTCTTAACCGCCGTTTTGCGGGAGGCCCGGCCTTTCACTGGTGCAGCGTTCTTCTGTCCCTTTCGATGACGGATGTCCGGGGAATGCTTCTCATTTAACAATTGTCGCAATTTTTTCAGCTCGGTGTCAGATAAACGCCGGGATTCCCCTGTTTTGAGTTTTCCCAGGTTCAGCGGCCCGAAACGGATCCGGACGAGTTGAATCACCTTGTGACCGATCCGCGCCATCATGCGGCGAATTTCTCGATTCTGCCCTTCGTGCAGCGTTAACTCAAGAAATGCGCTCTTGCCCTGTTTTTTAAGATATTTGAGACCGGAGACCCGAAACACGCCTTCCTTGAAGCGAACCCCTTTCCGGAGTTCATCCAGCTTCTCGCGGGGGGGATTCCCAACCACCTGCACATGGTAAGTGCGGGCCACACGGTACCGGGGATGGGCCAGACGCTGCGCCAGTTCACCATCATTGGTTACCAGAATCAGACCTTCGCTGTTTTCATCCAGTCGTCCCACGGTAAACAGCCGCTGGCCATCATTCGGAAACAGATCGACCACCCTCCGCCTGCCGGCAGGATCATTATTGGTACAGAGAAAACCCGAAGGTTTGTTCAACAGATAATAACGACGCGGCTGCAGGCGCACCCGCTCGCCATCAACTTCGATGACCTGCGTTTCCGGATCGACCTTCGCACCTAACTCAGTGACGACATCACCATCAATAGTCACGCGTCCGGTTTCGATATATTCTTCGCAGTGACGTCGGGAACCCAGACCGGTGGCTGCCAGAAATTTCTGCAGACGGATCAGATGACTGTCATCTTCGGCCGATGTCTCTTCGGACGGGGTTTGCGGGTCGGAATCGGAACTCATGATTTTTCAACTATGGTGAAAAGGGATACTTCAGGTAAAGGCGCCAGCGCCTGTGATGCTTATACCACAGCGGGAACTCGATACCAATTATGCGGAATGGTTTCTTTACAGGGAACTCAAATGATTTCCGGAATATCCGGTATTTCCAGTTTTTGTTCCTCAATCGCTTCCCGCATTCTCTGCAGTGAGCGGATTGTCAACTGTCGCACCCGCTCGGTACTCACACCCAGGTCTTCCGCGATCTCACGGAATTTTTCAGGAGTGTCTGATTTCTCCAGACCGAACCGACGCTTCAATATTAACTGCTCCCGCTCATCCAGTGTGTTCAGCACCTTCTGCAGAACATCGTCTATGTTCTGATGATAGGTTTCATGCGACCGGGATGTCGAGCGGTTATCACTCAACCCCAGGGCCAGAGTTTCTGCCCCACTCAAAAAGGTCTTGCGGTACTTGCGCCCTTTTTTGGTCGTGCGAAACAGAAAGTTACGCACCGCCCAGGTTCCATAGGTACTGAACCGGTTACCACGCTCCACATCAAAAATCTCGACAGCACGAATCAGCGGCAGATGGCCATCGCTGACAATATCTTCCAGCAGGTTGGCCCGATCCGTCAGATTTTTGGCGATTGAGACCACCAGACGCAGATTGGCCTGAATGATGTAATTCCGAAGACGCCGCGCGTCCTTCAGTTTCTGCTCGATCCGGTCCAGAAGTCCAATGCAGGGAGATTTCAGATCAACCTCTGACTTCAGCATCTCGGCCCGATATTTGAGGTAGTTCATCCCGCGAAAGAGAATGACTTCCTGCTCTTTATCCAGGAGAGGAACTGCATACAGCTGGGCCTGCTGGAAATCAAATTCCGACAGATCGTAGTCTGAATCCGAATTGAGGGCCGCACACAGTTTCTGAAGGGGCTGCAGAATTTCATCGCTGGCGGCATCATGGTCAAAACGCTCACTGTAGACATATTCGATCTCGGTCGAGCAGATCTGCTCGGCTCGTTTCTGCAGCTCACGTGTGACACAGACCTTCCGCATACGCACCGCTTTTTTCACGGCCAGCAGTTCACACTGACAGGACTTCGACTGGTCCGTAAGAATCGCCCGCTCACCCAGTTGGGAGAATGAATCTGTCTGCAGGAATTCAGCCGATGATGTGCTGTACATGGAATTAAAACTCTCTGAGGTCATGCTTTACAAAGCGAGGTCTCTCTTCTGAGATACTGAACTCATACTAGGGAATCTGACTTGATAAAACAATTTTAACAGGCAGAATTGTTAAAAATGCACGATAATTAATGATCTTAAGAAGGGGCAAGGACTTGTGGACACTGCGAACTTTGATTTCCTTCCTGTAAATTTTGATCCATCAAAACACAACTGGCTATTATTACACCGGCAGGAAATCCGAGACGGACTCACGCTCCATACAGCAACTGCCGATCAATAAATAAGGGGTGAACGACTTGCTTTTCCCCGGAAACTTTTTCCGAAATCCCATCCCATTTTCCTCAAAATTTCCCTCCCGAATCCTGTCGCAATTCTGTTTGCCGTTTGCTATGTCTATTAAAGAGTTTAGACCCGTTGCTTTGACTCGCAAAACAGACAGAAATTAGTTAGCATTTCCCTTACCGGGATCTGTCCCAGCATTCTCAACTCTGAACCGAAAGCTGAACGATCCCAAAAAAGAACCGTGACAGTTCCCTTACTCACGGTACATCCCTAGAATTGTTGAGAACTCATCTGCGTAATTTCTTCCTGGATAACTACTGTCAGTGATCTAAGTGAAGTTACGCTCATCGAACATACTTAAGCAGGTTGAAAGAACCATATCTCATGGTAGAACAGACAGTTACAGGTGCAGTGCCTGGAGTCGATCCGGCAGAACTGGAAGAATGGTTTGAATCGCTGGATGACCTTATCATCCGCTACGGTAAAGAACGAGTTAAAAACGTGCTGGCCATTCTGCAGGAACGCGCCTATCGTCAGGGAGTGACGATGCCCTTCACGGCCAACACACCTTACATCAATACCATTCCCGTCGACGAGCAGACACCGTTTCCCGGAAATCGTGAGATTGAACGCCGCATCAAAAGTATCATTCGCTGGAATGCGATGGCGATGGTCGTGCGGGCCAATAAATATCACGACGGCATCGGCGGACACATTTCAACCTACGCTTCCGCAGCCACCCTCTGTGAAGTCGGATTCAACCACTTCTTCCATTCCCGTACGGAAGACCACTCGGGAGACGTGGTCTACTTTCAGGGACACGCTTCTCCAGGGGTCTATGCCCGTGCCTTCGTTGAAGGACGTCTGACAGAAGAAAACCTGGAGCGTTTCCGCCAGGAAATTCCCCGCGGCGGCGGACTCTCTTCCTATCCGCATCCCTGGCTGATGCCGAACTTCTGGCAGTTCCCGACCGTCTCCATGGGTCTGGGACCCATCATGTCCATTTACCATGCACGCTTCCTGCGTTATCTGCATAATCGCGGCATCATGGATACTTCCAAATCCAAGGTCTGGTGTTTTGTCGGTGATGGTGAAACCGATGAACCCGAAACCCTCGGTGCCATCACACTCGCATCACGCGAACACCTGGATAACCTGATCTTTGTCATCAACTGTAACCTGCAGCGTCTGGATGGACCTGTTCGCGGGAACGGTAAAATCATCCAGGAACTGGAAGCGGCTTTCCGTGGTGCCGGCTGGAACTGTATCAAGGTGGTCTGGGGTAGTGACTGGGATCCCCTGCTCGCGGAAGACGAAGATGGTCACCTTGTCAAACGCATGGGAGAGGTCATCGATGGACAGTACCAGAAGTATGTCGTCGAACCAGGCTCTTACATTCGGGAGCACTTCTTTGGGGAAAATCCCGAACTGGCAAAAATGGCAGAACACCTGTCCGACGACCAGCTCAAACGCATGAAACGTGGTGGCCACGATCCGGAAAAAGTCTATGCCGCTTATAATGCTGCCGTGAACCACACTGGTTCTCCCACCGTGATCCTGGCAAAAACGATCAAAGGTTATGGGTTGGGTGAGATTGGCGAAGGCCGCAACATCGCTCACAATGTGAAAAAAGCAAATGAAGAAGAATTAAGAGATTTCCGGTCTCGATTCGGTATTCCCATCCGTGATGAAGACGTCAAGGACACTCCGTTCTATAAACCAGACGAAAACAGTCCCGAAATGCAGTACCTGCAGAAAAAACGGGAAGAACTCGGCGGCTATCTTCCCAAGCGGACGCCAACCGAAGAACGGCTGGAAACACCAAGCCTGGAATCGCTCGATAAATTCCTGACGAGCATGGCTGGCAAAAAAGGTTCCACCACCGGCGCATTCGGCATCCTGCTGGGAAATCTGCTGCGAGATAAAGTCATCGGCAAGCGGATTGTGCCCATCATTCCCGATGAAGCCCGTACCTTTGGTATGGAAGGTCTCTTCAAACAGTGTGGGATCTATGCCAGCCAGGGTCAGTTGTATGAACCGGTCGACCGTGATCAGCTGATGTATTACAAGGAAGCCAAAGACGGACAGATTCTGGAAGAAGGCATCAATGAAGCGGGAGCGATTTCTTCGTTCATCGCGGCAGGCACCGCCTACGCCAACCAGGGCGTCAACATGATTCCCTTCTATGTTTATTACTCCATGTTCGGCTTCCAGCGTGTGGGCGATCTGGTCTGGGCTGCTGCCGACTCGCGGACCAAAGGTTTCATGCTGGGTGGTACCTCCGGTAGAACCACGCTCAACGGAGAAGGTCTGCAGCATCAGGATGGACACAGCCACGTGATGGCTTCCACCGTGCCGACTTTACTGGCATACGATCCTGCCTACGCTTATGAGCTGGCAGTGATCATCCAGGAAGGTCTGCGACGCATGTACCAGGAAGGCGAAGAGATCTTCTACTATCTCTCCGTCTACAATGAAAACTACGAAATGGCCCCGATACCTGAAGGCGAAGATGTTGTCGATGGCATCATCAAAGGGATTTATAAATTCCGGTCGCAGGAAGTCGAAAAACCGGCTGTCGAAATGCGGCCACAACTGTTCGGCAGTGGTCTGATCCTGCGTGAAGTCCTGCGAGCCCAGGAAATCCTGGCAGAGAAATTTAATATTGCCACCGATGTCTGGAGTGTCACCAGCTATAACCAGCTGGCCCGCAATGTGAAAGATATCGAACGTGAGAACCGGCTGCATCCTGATGCCGAACCACAGAAATCATATCTGGATACGCTCTTTGAAGGTGTCGCTGGCCCCTTCATCGCATCCAGTGATAATATCAAACTGGTCGCCGACCAGATTCGTGAAGACATTCCAGGCAACTATTGTGTACTGGGAACAGACGGCTTTGGTCGCAGTGAAACCCGTGAATCACTCAGACGTCATTTTGAAATCGATGCTGAAAACGTAGTGGTTGCAACGCTGGTCTCATTAGCCGAAGAAGGTCAGTTCGATAAATCAAAGCTGCCTGCCATCATCAAAGACCTGGGAATCGATCCGGAGAAAGTAAATCCACGGCTCGCTTAACTCCCATAACCACAGGTTTCATTGAAGCATTACTACAAGAAGATAGAACACAAAACTATGGCTACTGAATTTAAACTTCCTGAAGTGAGTGAGGGTGTCGAGACAGCAGATGTCGGACAAATCTCTGTCGCGGTAGGCGATACAGTGGAGCAGGGACAGGTTCTGATGGACATCGAAACCGATAAGGCGGTGGTCCAGCTTGAATCGCCTTACTCAGGGACCATCGAAGAACTCAAAGTTTCTGAAGGCGATTCGGTTTCGATTGGCGCGGTTCTACTGTTAATCAATGAATCCAACGGCGAAGCATCCGCTCCTGCCAAAGATGAAAAATCAGCAGAAGCCAAGTCAGAAGAACCAGAAGCGGAACCGGAAGCAGAAGAGTCAGAGCCAGAGGCGTCCTCGAAAGAACAGCCGACTGAGGAAAAACCAAAGGAAAATCGCAAGCAGGAAAGCAAGTCGACATCCAAGCCGGCAACGGCTCCTGTGCGGCCAGCCGATACGGACTCATCGGGAAATAAAGCGCCTGTCCCCGCCGGACCTGCCACACGCAAACTGGCTCGCAAACTGGGCGTCGATCTGTATCAGGTCAGTGGCTCTGAAGCCGGTGGCCGGGTGACACAGGAAGATGTCGAAAATTACGTCAAAAATCTGATTGCCAATGGCAGTTCTGCAGGGGGTGGCGGCATCGCTGTACCTCCCCTGCCCGACTTTACCCAGTTTGGAGAAGTCGAACGTAAGAAACTCAATAAGCTTTCCCGCGTCTCTGCCAAAAACCTCAGTCTGTCCTGGCAGGTCATTCCGCATGTCACTCAACATGACCTGGCGGATATCACCGACCTGGAGACCGCGCGAAAACTGTTTATCTCCAAGCCCAATTATTCGGGTCCCAAAGTCACGATGACCGCTCTGGCCATGAAAGCCATTGCCATTGCTCTGCACGAATATCCGAGTTTTAACTCCAGCTTCAATTCGCAGACCGATGAAATTGTCTTCAAGAACTACATCAACATCGGTGTTGCCGTTGATACCGAAAACGGACTGGTTGTCCCTGTCGTGAAAGATGTTGACAAGAAAAACATCATCACCATTGCCAACGAAATGAACGCGCTGGCCATCAAGGCGCGCGATCGCAGACTGGAAATGAATGACATGCAGGGCGGGACCTTCACCATCACCAATCTGGGTGGCCTGGGTGGAACATCGTTTACGCCGATCGTCAATTATCCGGAAGTCGCCATCCTGGGCATGTCTCGTTCGCGTCGTGAATTCCAGCTGATCGATGACAAACCCGTTTCGCGCCTGATGCTGCCTTTGTCGTTATCATACGACCATCGGGTAATTAACGGTGCCGATGCGGCCCGATTCATCGTGCGTCTTTCCAGTTTGCTCTCCGATCCGTTCAATCTGCTGGTTGACTGCTGAGCTCGTAATCTACACTGAAGTAATACAATAAAAGGTTTATCGATATTATGTCTGGATCAGCTACCAGAGAAACGGATATTGTGGTCATCGGCGGTGGCCCCGGCGGGTATCCGGCGGCATTCGAAGCAGCCGACAAAGGTTACAAAGTCATTATGGTCAATGATGACGTCGCCCCCGGTGGCGTCTGCCTGAACCGGGGTTGTATCCCCTCCAAAGCACTGTTGCACGTTGCCAAGCTGATTAATGAAACAAAAGAATCCGCTGAGTGGGGCATCACCTTTCAGAAGCCGGAGATCAACCTCGATCAACTGCGGGACTTCAAAAACAAAGTGGTGACCCAATTGACCGGCGGTATCGGGCAACTGGCCGGCGCCCGCAATGTGGAAATCCTCAAAGGCTTCGGCCGCTTCAAAGATGCCCACTCGGTCGAAGTCTCCAAACAGGATGGCACGAAAGAAACCATTCAATTCAAATACGCCATTGTGGCCACTGGTTCCTCACCGGCTGTGCCTCCCGTATTCGACCTGGATGATGATCGGATCATGGATTCCAGCGGCGCCCTGGAACTGGCCGACATCCCCGCAAAACTGCTCGTCGTGGGCGGCGGTTACATCGGCCTGGAAATGGGGAGCGTCTACGCGGCCCTCGGTTCCGAAGTCACTGTAGTCGAAATGACGGGTGGACTGCTCCCCGGTGCCGACCGCGACCTGGTACGGCCACTGCAGAAGCGACTTACCGAAAGCTTCGCGGCAATTCACCTGAATACCAAAGTTGAAAAACTGACACCGGGAGAAGAAGGCATCACTGCCGATCTGAGCGGTGAAGGGGTTGAACCCCAGCAACTCTTTGACCGCGTATTGATTTCGATCGGCCGTCGTCCGAACAACAAAGGCATTGGATTCGAGAATACAAAACTGGAACTCGACGACCGCGGCTTCATCAAACACGACGCGCAGCAGAGAACCGCCGAGCCTCACATCTATGCAATTGGTGATATCGCCGGCGAACCCATGCTGGCACACAAAGCCACCCGCGAAGCCAAAGTCGCCGTCGAAAGTATTGCCGGCGAATTCGGCGAGTTCGATAACATCGCCATTCCCGCGGTCGTCTTTACCGATCCGGAAATTGCCTGGTGTGGCGTGACCGAGCAGGAAGCCAAAGACCAGGGACTGGATGTGGAAATCACCCGCTTCCCCTGGGCCGCTTCAGGGCGGGCACAGACTCTGGGCCGCACAGAAGGTCTCACCAAAATGATCTTCGATAAAAAAACCGGACGCGTACTCGGCGTTGGCATCGTAGGACCCGGCGCCGGTGAACTGATCGCCGAAGGCGTACTGGCTGTCGAGATGGCTGCCGTCGCAGAAGATGTCGCCGAAAGCATTCATGCACATCCCACGCTGTCAGAAACCCTGATGGAAGGCGCAGAAGCCTTCATCGGTCAGGCCACACACATGTATAAACCCAAACGAAAATAACCAGAGTTCCCGCTTGCCGTCGATCCGGACTGCAGCGGGAATCATTAAGAACAGGAACCTGAAAAAGGGCATTGTTGAATGCGATTTCACAAACGATCAACGACGCCTTCCTATTTCAGCCGCCGTGATCAGATCCGGCTGTTTCGACTGGTTGCCGCTCTGGGCGTGATCTTTCTGGGGATGCTATATGCATCACGCGAAGAGAACTGGTACTGGCTCACAGGACGTCCGGCAGACGATCCTGCCCGGCAACAGGCGCAAGTGAATCCCAGCGAAATCGATTTCAGTGTCAGAGAAGAACCAGCGCTGAAGCCGGACGAGTTTCGATCAGAGCCCGCTCCTGAAATCGAGGTACCCGCCCAGGTCATCGCCCGGCTGGAAACGGGTGAATTTGATGTACGCGTTGATCCGCGACTCCTGAACTCTGTTTCTGACAGTACTCTGGGTATTCGCGATCATGAATCAAACTCCCTGTACTACCTGCTCGCCAAAGCGGCCGCAATTCCGCAGAACGTTCTGGAACAGTCAACAGAACCAGCCCCTCCCTTTGTCGTCGTCATGAACGAGTCTCCCGAATACCGGGGAAAATTGATGACAGTCAAGGGGCAACTGAAACGTCTCAAGCCTGTACCTGTGGAAGAAAACCAATACGGTGTGAACTCCCTGTATGAAGGCTGGTTTTTCTCTAATGATTCCGGGACTCATCCCTGGCGCGTGCTCTGTACTCAACTTCCGCAGGGGATTCCCACCGGTAACGACCTGCAAGAAATGCCTTCGGTTCAGATTACGGGTTATTACTTCAAGAAAACGGGTTATCCTTCCGCTGCCGGCAAACTCCAGACGGCACCACTGCTGGTAGCACGCCAGATCCGCTGGTTCCCACCCTCAGATACACCGGCTCCCTCTTCTTCAGGTGCGGTCAAATACATTGTCAGTCTGTTTCTGGTGATCAGTGTCGCGCTGGGCTTTCTGATCTGGAGGTTCATTGTCAGCGATCAGAAATTTGCCCGCAGTCGAACCGCGAAACTGATGCAGCGTCCTGACATGTCGATGGACAGCCTGAAAGATATTGAGACCGTTGACATTAATGATGTACTCAAACAGATGGGACAGCAGAATCAAGACCCACCTGCAGGTTCCGATCAGTCAGATAAGCAGAAGTAGACAGGATTCGATTCAAGCCACCTGCATCTGAATCGCTTCGTCAATCGCGGCAAATACGGTATCACACAGCTGCCCGATCAACTCAGCAGGCATTCCCGGAGCCGGCATCAGTATTACCACATCGCCCAGGGGACGCACAATCACGCCCTGCTTTCTGGCAGCCAGAGTCACCTGGTGCCCCATGCGGCGTTCTGCAGGAAACGCAGCCCGGGTATCCCGATCTGCGACCAGTTCGATCCCCACCATTACCCCTTTGTGTCGAATCTCGCCTACATGTGGATGATCTTTAAGCTCTGCCAGTCTCTGTGCCAGCACGGCAGAGGTCTCGCGAACGTTATCCAGCGTGCTGTTCTCATCGAACAGTTTCAACGTCGCCAGCGCCGCCGCACATGCCAGGGCGTTCCCCGTATAAGTGTGGCCGTGGTAGAAGGCATTATAGTCAGTATGAGCCCCCTCGAAGGCAGCAGCGATTTCATCAGTCGCCATGGTGACCGCTAACGGCAGATAGCCGCCGGTAATCCCTTTCGCCAGACAGAGAAAATCGGGAGTCACCCCTTCCTGTTCGCAGGCAAACATGGTCCCGGTCCGTCCCAGGCCAACTGCCACTTCATCTGCGATCAGGGGAATCCCATACTGGCTCGTCAGCTCCCGCACACGTTTCAGATAACCAGCGGGATGAATCAGCATGCCGGCTGCTCCCTGCACCAGTGGCTCAATCACAAAAGCCGCCAGTCGCCGATGATGTTCTGCCAGCAGTCGATCCAGTTCGGCAAAGCAGAATTCAATGTAACTTTCCTCGGTATAACCTTCGGGGCGATGATAGGAAACAGGGCAGGGAATCTGAACCGATTCAAACAGCAGCTTGCCGAAGATCTGATGAAAAATGGATATTCCGCCGACACTCACCGAACCGATCGTATCACCATGATATGCGTGTTGCATACAGGCAAACAAATCGCGGGGCTGCGTTTCGGCAGGGGATTTGTTTGCATGATATTGAAATGCCATCTTCAACGCGATTTCCACTGCCGTCGAACCACTGTCTGAATAAAACACTTTGGTCAAATCTGCAGACGTGCGTTTGACGAGTTCCTCCGCCAGTTCGATGGAAGGCACACTTGCCAGCCCGAGTAATGTCGAATGCGCAATTCGATCCAGTTGAGCGCGAATCGCCTGATCCAGTTCAGGCACGCGGTGCCCGTGCACATTGCACCACAGTGACGAAACGCCATCCAGGTACGAACGACCCTGGGTATCGATCAGGAAGAAGCCCTCCCCCGATTCAATGATGGGCACATTCTCATCCCGGTGTCCCTGCATCTGGGTAAAGGGATGCCAGACATGCTGATTATCGATGTTACGTAACTCGTCAGAATGCATTTTTCGACTCGGCTTTGATTTATGCGCGGTAAATAAAAACAGAAAGAGCCACGTCGATTGAGCGTGACTCTTTCACTGAAACTTCAAACTTTACACAGCCTTAACCAGGCAGCAGGTCGCGAACGACATCGCGTTCATCCCGCAGTTCCTGTAAAGTGGCTTCAAATTTGGCCTGAGCAAAATCGTCATGCTCCTGACCTGCGACGATTTTCCAGGTGGTGCCATCACTGGTCAGCGGGTAACCACAGATCAGACCTTCATCAACGCCGTAGCTGCCATCACTGCAGACAGCAGCTGAGAAGCTTTCACCCAGCGGTGTCGGGGTGATAATGCTCTTGATTGTGTCCAGAGCAGCATTCGCAGCCGAGGCGGCACTGGAAGCACCACGCGCCTGAATGACGGCTGCACCGCGTTTCTGTACGGTTTCGATGAATTCACCGCGCAACCAGTCATGATCTTCAATGATTTCAATAACGGGATTCCCGTGAATCGTGGCATGATAGAAATCAGGGAACTGTGTGGCTGAGTGATTACCCCAGATGTTCATGTTCTTGACTGCAGAAACAGGCTGACCTGCTTTTCTGGCGATCTGCGACATGGCACGGTTCTGATCCAGACGGGTCATGGCGTACCAGCGATCACGGGGTACTTTGGGAGCATTACTCATCGCGATCAGGCAGTTGGTGTTACAGGGATTCCCTACCACCAGCACCCGCACATCGTCAGCAGCAGCAGCTTCAATCGCTTTACCCGTGCTGGTGAAAATCGGACCGTTGATCCGGATCAGATCACCACGTTCCATGCCGGCCTTACGGGGGATACTCCCCACACAGACAACAAAGTTACAGTCTGCAAACGCATCTTCCAGGTGGTCACTGTCCGCTTTCACGACACCGGCCAGAGTTGGGAAGGCACAGTCTTCGAGCTCCATCTCCACTCCGTCCAATGCCGACAGCATCGGAGGAATTTCTACAAGATGCAGAATGACAGGCTGATCGGGGCCAAATATTTCCCCGGAAGCCAGACGGAACAGCATGGCATAACCAATCTGGCCAGCTGCCCCGGTTACCGCAACTCGAATCGGATGAGTCATCTCTTAAGCACTCCTTAACATTGAATATTACCAGTGTACCTGCCCTGGAACACAGGTCAGGATTAATGCGGAATCTTACGTTTTTTTTACCTCCCTGCGGACAGATCAGCAACCGTTGTGAGGCATCTGTTTCCATTTTCTGAAGACTACAGCGACTTGCCCATCAAAACAGGTCACAAACTCGAATAAATCGAGAGATTCCTGCGATTCTGGCTCAAGCTGCCGGGATGCGAATTACTGGTTGAACAGCACGGTTCCACCGATTGCCACCGCAGCTGCTGCCACCGAAGCAAACATGATTTTCACCCAGCTGTATGGACGCTCCCCATTCACTTCGCCGGTCGCTGCATTCACGGCGACCTGATACAATTTGTCCTTGTATTTGTAGCTCAACAGCCACAAAGGCAACAGCAGGTGTTTATACGTAATCGCATCATATTGAGTCTCGACCGCATCAACCCGCTGGGTATCGCCGCCAATGCGCTGGCAGACTTCGGAATACAGGGCGGCATCAATCCGTTCTTTCCCCAGCACAAATCCATCATCGAGTTCGATCTCGTAAGTCCGCGCAGTAAATCCCGCCAGATAAGCATGCTTAAAAGGCACCATCAGATGCAGCGGAAACGGTTCCAGTTCTCGAATTAACTGGCGAGGCAGACCATGCGAAGCCAGGATGATCACATCATCGAAGAAATTCTGGAAGGAACCAGAAGCGGGATACCACCGTGTCCTTCTCTCCTGCCGCCGATTCTTTCCGGTGCCCACGGTGACATAATAATATTCCCCCCGCTGTCCGGAGTAACGGGTACTGGTCATGGAATCGTAAGTGAAATATGGCATATAAACACCGTGAAATTTCCCTTCAACCCCCTTCTCCACAAATTCATTGGGCGCAAACCACAGCGACTTCACCCAGGCTTTTAACTGCTGCCGCGCTACGG
>NZ_CAXAVM010000113.1:0-22543 GCF_963972345.1 uncultured Gimesia sp.
CTCGGTCCCCCCTCCCTCCGAACCGGACGTGCGGTTTTCCCGCATCCGGCTCTCCGGTCGGTAGTTTTACCTCCACGAGGATTGACTGGCCAGGGCATGGGACTGTTTCAAGGAGAACAACCCTTGCTCGGCAAAGTAGACGTTGGGCCAGCGTAAATGATCGTGTCCATGTCCTCGACCTTTCCCTTTCCGGCGTTTGCGAAGTATGCTCCGTAGACGCATGCGAACCCACTTATCCAGTATCGTATAAGTGGAAGGCTGGCAATGTTGAAAGTATTCAAACCAGCCACGCAGCGTCGGGTTGAGCTGTGTGATGACACATTGCAGGCTGTGCCCGTTCGTCCGCCGCGTCTTCTGCCGAACAGTGTCCTTGAGTTTCTGGAGACTTTTCTTTCGAGGGAAACGATACTGCCCCTGGAAAGTGTAGCCCAGAAAGTCGAAACTCCCTTCGGTCATGTCGACGATGTGAGTCTTGTCCGGATGCAGCGTCAGGTCGGCTTCCTCCGTCCACTGCCGCACCAGTTCCAGGGCTCGTTCAGCGTCCTCCCGGCTTCGACACAAAATCACGAAATCGTCTGCGTACCGGATCATCTCGAATCCGCTCCCAGCCATCAAATGGTCGAGGGGATCAAGATAGATGTTACTGAGCAACGGACTGATTACCGCGCCTTGAGGACTCCCACGTTCGGGAGTCCATTCGGTGAGGTCATCCAGAACCTGTTGTCGCAGAAACATCTCGATCAGCGTCAGCACCCGGCCATCGCTGATTTTCTTCCGGACCCGATTCATCAACTTATCGTGCGGAATTGTGTCGAAGTAGCTCTTCAGATCCGCGTCCACGACATGTGTATAACCGTTTTCGAGCAACTCATCGACACGCCGCAGCGCATCCTTACAGCCGCGTCCGGGACGAAAGCCGTAGCTTTGCTCGGCAAAATCCCGTTCGAAGATCGGTTCCAGCACATTGCGTAACGCGGTCTGCACCACCCGGTCCCGGACCGTCGGAATCCCCAGGGGACGCAGTTCTCCGCTCCCCGGCTTGGGAATCCACTGTCGCCGGATCGCCTGCGGTCGGTAATTTCCCTCCCGCAGTTGTTGCGACAGCTTTCTCAGGTTCGGAATCAGTTGCTCCTTGAAGCGTTCGATACCGACGTGATCCACGCCGGCAGCACCGCCGTTGGCGGCCACTTTGCGAAACGCCTGATACAGAGTCAGATCACGATAGACTTTATCGATCAGGCTGAACCATTGGCCTCCTTTCACCCCCGTTTCGAGGGCCGTCAACATGCGGTCTGTCCAGACGCACGGTTCCACCCAGTCCCAGCGGGACGGAGTTTCTCCGACTTGCTTAGCCGGAAACGGCACTCGCGTCGGTTTCTGTTCCGTGTCTCGGGGCATTCCACATCTACCTTCCTGCATCCCTTTGCTCCACGGGCGTTACCCCGCTTCATCGCTCTTATGGATGCTCTGACTCCTGCCCAACCGGCTCTTCGTACCGGGCGGTTCCGGACCTTCCGGAATCCGGCACATGAACGCCGTCCTTAAAATCGGGCAGGTCTCCCTGCTTCATCACATCAAACCTTCTGACCATTCCATCTCCAACCACCCCTCGTCGCCCCCGGAGCCGACCTGGTTTAGCACCACGGGCTGACCGTCGCGGAACCGTTTGCAGCGGAACCGCACCCACTTGGCAGGGTTTCGCACGACGTCACTTGGGCTTCGCCATTGGCTAGCTGGCTCGCCACAACGAAAAGCCGAATCGAGTTCGTCATCCTACGGACTGGTCATTCACATCCGGTTGCTCTCCACCTCCTCTCACAAGAACGCAGTTACCTTCTGTTACGAGGTTCAGGTCAAACCTCGGCAAGGACTTTCACCTCGCTGATTCGATGCGCTTGCAGGCGCACTAGCCCCGATACCCCGGTGGGCAGAGAGACGAACCCAGTCCATTTCAATGTTAGTTTTGTCTGAGACTGCTTTAAAGAACTTAGTTGTATCGAAATCATTAAGTAACACTGACAAGTCAAATATGCCCGCGAACAGATACCTTTGATATGTTTCGAAATGTCCCATGATTGTTGGTAGAGAAGCAGTAATGAGATGCTGCAAGCTATCAAAGCTATCTTTTGAATAATCTCCATCCTGTTTCTTTGGGAAATACCTAGTACAAAGATCGATTGAGCTTTTTGCTTCGACTGTATATTTCAGGAAAGCAACAGCAGGAGCTTTCAAATATTCTTCATGGCTTACATGAGAGTTTGATGCACCTGCTAGGTACTGATGAAATTCTTTTACAGGCTTAGACACCTAATTCTCCCTGAAGGCATAACGTCAAAGCTAACCGGGCAGAGGTCAGCGATATTGATTTCAGATTCCGCGTCCAACCGCTGCTCCGGTTCACCGATTTTTTATTTCGCCGTTTCAGGAGTATCACCGAGCAATTGTCGGAACTCGTTTTTCAGTTCTTCGAAAATCGGCGTGACATCGTTGTCCATCATGTCGACCGAGTCGTCCCACGAATCCTTTCCGGTTCGTTCATCGCGACCTTGTTCAACACCAGTCTTGAATTTGTAGATGACCTTAAAATGTTTGTTTCTAAAATCGTTGATTCGATCGGCAGTAGCTGCGGGCAAAAATATCTCGCGAGATAAGTAGAATTCTTCAAAATTCTCAAGGGCTTTGCCAACATCCTTCCGTCGATCCGCAAGTGAAGGCTGTCCTTCGAATCCGAATTCGCCTATGTAGCGACGCGTTAGCGTATGCAGGTTTCGCAGCCATCCGTAGGTTTCGGCGATAGTTTCAGCTCGCCGTGCGTGGAGATCGGCAAAACGCGTCTCTTGTTGGAAGGCATTGAGGCGAAGATCGGATTTCATCTGCTCAAGGGCAATGTCGTGAAGTGCCTTGAGTTCTGCCTTATGCGTTTCCAGTTTTTGATCGTACTCATGTTTGATCGCGTTCTTCAGTCGCTCAGTGATCCACGACTTTGTGAGCCATAGTATTAGGCCAGTAAGAACACTACTGACCCCGGCTGATGCCAAAATGGTTACGATGGATTCATACATTCTGTGTGGTAACATTCAGTGAAATAACAACCAAGATCACCGGGTGGGCGGACCAACACAAGTGATCGTTGAAAAAAACGTAACCGAAGGAAACGACGTTGAAACCGAAAACGTAGCCTGCTCCGTTGCATCGCCTTGATATGCCGTATTATTGAGTTGACTCTGACTTAGTGATGAACTCCCGAAGTTCTTTGAGGCTTTTCGTGTAGTCCGCACTGGCTTCGTTGTAGTCTTGCGGTTTCTGAAAGGCCGTGGCGTGGAACATCCGCCGAACCGCATCGAGCGGATCCCCAACGGTGAAACATGCAGAGACAGGTTGAATCTCCATGAGTTGGTCTTGGTATGATTGGATGTCTGCGCGGAATTGTCGCGCGAACTTCCCCCATTTTTCCGAATCATTGGAATCACGAACTGCTTGAAGGCTCGAGTGTAGAGTGACAATCTTTTTTTGCCATTCGCGATACTGCTGAATGCGATCTTTTGCGCGTTGTTGTTGGGATTGAGCAGCCTGCGGGCCACCAATTGTGAATTCCTTTTCTGCGGACACCGTGACGCCCAAAGAGCTATTTTCAACGAGCGGACCGGATAGTTTTTCGCCGTTGTCACCAATAATTTTCTTTACGATGTCAGGTTGCACGCGGGGAATTGGCATCACAATCTCAGCAACGTATATGCCCTCTTTGAGCCCACCGGTTGGCCCGAACGCTTGGGAGTCGAACGAACCGTCCGCGGCGACAGAACACTTTGACTGGCCCTGAAAGCCACCTCGCGCCCGTTCTTCAACGCTCAACATCAGTTTGGTATCTGTAGGCAGATTTGTCGTGCCGTGTAGCCGGACGCGTCCATCGGAAAGCTCCGTGACATCAAGTGTGATCGTAACGTCACCATCGAGTGGTGTCCGTACGGGTTCAACAGGTGCGGCAGCCTGATCTGTGTCGGAGAGTTTGGCTTGAACCGTCGGCGCCCTGGTGGATTTTGGGCGTTGGGTTGGCGTGTCGTTGCAACCGGTAAGCAGCAATACGAGGACGAGGGGTGTGTATTTCATTGCAGCCTCGACTTTACAGCATGACTTGAATATTAGACTGAATTATTTCGGTATAACTCATCAATGGTATGATTAGTGTAATTTTGTTTAATGCTCGGTAAATTGTCAAGCGAAAATTGAGGAAGGTATAACGAAAAAGAAGTTATGTTGAATGACTCGAATTCAGGCACGTAAGTTGACGGTTTTATGGTTGATTTAATCGATCATGCCAAAGCCCATTCAGATAGAAGTTGTCTCAGCGAGTCCGAATTCGCGAAAAGGCACGGGATCAGCTGGCGCGTGGGGAGTCCGCTTTTTGGGTCGATTAAAAACGCATTTGAGAAAACGTTTGAGTATATCGAACGAGGGCAAGAGCAACGACAGCGATAGGGAGTCCGCAAATTGGGTGGTTTCGTGGACAGTCCCTTACCTTAAATGACGAGTTTCGCAAACAAAATTCGGCGATGGTCAAAGAAATCAAGCAATGCTTTTATCTCATCAATTACCATCGTTGTCGCCTAACGCCTAAAATCACCGGGTTGCTGCCAGCGACGTTGATTTCAAAATCGGCCCTGCCGACAACTCCGGTGCATTTTTTTGTTAGGTTGCTTGTTGCGATGCTCGACGGGTTTGAAAATCCTGAAACTTCTGTTCGAGCACGAAACTATAAAGTAGAAGTGCCTCAAGGAACCCAATCGAGTCCGCGGCGTCTTCTTTGGTGATTTCAATGGCGATGTCATGCGCGGCATCGTTACCGACGAGTCGAAGACCGTTGGCCCAAGTGTGAAGCTTTTGGTCAATGTGACCGTCATTGTGCAGTCGGTCGATCCGAGATTTGAGGTTGCCGGACGTGATCCCCTTTTCGTGGCAAAGCGCCTCGACGGATTTACGACACATGATTACGCATGGTTCGTACAAGCCAGCGTTAAACGAACCCGTCGCAGACGTGCAGGACTTGGCGATAGTCGGCGGCAAGACAGAGGTGTCGAGATTGCGCGGCAATGGATAAAGAGTAATGTCGCCGGTCTGCGGTGCACACACTTCGCCGGGAATCTCGTAAAACTCGGCCTTCGTCAGGAAAACCTCGTTGCACCGGGAACATTCTGACAGCGAATATGTTGTGACGGCGTGGGGCGTATCACAGAGATCGCCGATTATTCCACCGTGTCGTGGCTCCGCATGCGCATGCGTAAAGAGAATCGACGCTGCAACTTGAACGTTGCACGTTGGGCAGTAGATGTCGATTGTCTTTGTTTCGGCGTCCATGATGATCGAAGCTTGTTGTATGTCTTTTGCAACCTAACTATTAATAGACAGAATAAGTTTTTTTTAAATCTATCAGGCTTTCTGTCTATTATCAACTGGCAGAGTGTGAACTGGCGTTCACATTAAGGATCATTCAGGGAAGACCGACATGACAGCGGATGTTGATTCTCCCATTTGGCAGTTTGAAGGTCGATGTGAACTCGCGTTGGTGAAAAAACCGAAAGATCTTTCCGAGAAAACGTATGGCTTCTCGGGACACTTGTAGGGTCCCTTTTATTATTCCTTTTAGCGAACTGCTATGGAATCTGTAGCTCATCAATTTAATCTATACATGGTGAATACGATCTTGCTGTACGCGAAATCAAAATACTATAATTCGTTCTAAACGATGAAAACCGTATTCTATTAGAACTCTGAAGCTGTCCGAAAATATTGAATTCGTAAAGCGGAAGACGCCGGACTAATAATTACGGGGGTTCGAATCGTAAAAATTAGTTTTTTTACATAATCTTTCACCGATTGGATTTGCCTTAAGTGGTGGAAACATAACAACATGCTGCTATATTTCATAATGAAGGTATGGAAGCCATCCTCTTCAGAGAACGCGAATAAAACCTTGATTGCATTTTATTGCGTAGAATCCTGATCTAAAAATCAAGTTCGGGAGACGGGTAACGATGACAGCCCAGAGGCGATCTTTCCTACCAAACGTTATTCATAGGAAATAATTCTTTCCAAGCTCCCTGATGCCGAGGTTCCCCCCATTCATAGGATACACAATTCTCCTGATATCAACGAAGCCCGGCAGCCCTGATCAGGCCACACTTTTCATTACTTGACTATAAGATTCTTGGAGTCACATACAGCCTGACATATCAATCCTATCTCGCGATCACTTAGCTGATGGTGACATGGCACATATAAATACCGAGACGAAATATTATCTGCTGTGGGAAAGTTGCCATCTGCATTAAAATGCTCTGACGCTATACATGAAAACAAGGGGCGACATTCAATTCCCTGATTACTGATCATGATAAGCGCACGATCCCTTGATGTTTTGTCCGGGTACAAAACCGGGAATCCGTGGGCGACAATTCCGTCAGACGCAACACCAAAATCGTCTCCTAACTGATTTGCGAGTTTCTGTACGACTTGTTTCCTGCTATTGATAATTTCTTCGAAATCATCAAAATGAGCCGTTGCATAAGCGGCCTGAAGATTAGACATTTTGCCGTTGAACCCAAGTCTGGGGAAGCGAAATCTTTCTCCCACTTCATCTCCCAGCCTGCCATGGGCTCTTATTGATCGACAGAGGATTGCAATCTCATCGTCGTTTGTAACGATCATTCCTCCTTCCCCACTTGTAAATGAATGTGAAACATACATAGAGAATGTGCCGGCCATTCCCATCGTTCCGGCATATTTTCCCGTTAGCTGACTACCCAACGCCTCACACGCATCTTCGAGGACCGGGTATCGGTGAGCGAGTTGACTTACAGAGCGACAGACTTTACCCATCAAATGCACCGGGTAGACAATGCAGTCATCTGAATCCGTGAATTCCGATATGTCATCCAGTAATCCATCTTCACCTACGTCAACAAATATGGGCGTAAGGCTTGCATGCAGAATTGCATTCGCCTGTGCAATGAAAGTGAGTGCAGGTGTGATAACATTTTTGATACCGGTTTTTGCTGCAATGGCGGATAAAGCAATGGCATCCGCCATCGTACCATTACAGACTGAGATGGCATGTTTTACTGCAAGCTTTTCACAGAATTTATTTTCCAGCTCCTCAACAAATCTTCCCCCGGCGATTCTGCCTGTACGAGTCGCCTCAAGTAAATTTTCGTCTGCTTCTCGCTTATAATTGACACAACCAAGTGAAACATGATGCGTTGCGGCATCTATTTCATACCTTCCGTCCAGATAGCTCTTGTTTGTCTTAAAATCATAGATCGTCCAATGATGTTTCAGACACCAGATATTAAACAATCTGTCAAATACAACTTCCAGACCTTTGCCGCGGTGATTAAGTAGGAATTCATGGGATTTCAGTTTCTCAGAGCTATAGTGAAGGAATGGAGTCAGCCAGTCCATAAACTGGTTAAATAACGATTTTTTCATTAACAGTGTCTCTGTCGTAAATCCAATCTTCAGATCAAAATAAATTCCGGGAATTTTATCATTCAGATCTGCAAACATACTTAACATCAATGAAGTAATGCCGGGGTAATCTTTTTCAGTCTGAGTAGCTACGCCCTGATTTGAACAAAAAGTTGATCCTGACAGAACATTATTCTTTTCCAGTAGCAATTCGATTTCGCCTGCAGCGAAACAACCAATTTCTGATCCGTCTTGTTTTTCAGTGGAGGTAAACCCGATCCAGTCATGATGATCTTCTCGTGGGTTTTTCCAGAAATGCTGCATTGCCGAAAAATGTCCAGGCTGTATCTGAAATTCAGATAAGAGTTGTTCTGGGCAGTGTCCTGACTTCGCTGGACTGCTGACTGCTCCAGACAAACTCTCCGAATAAATCGAAGCTTCCATTAAACTGATTGACTCATCTGATCGAAAGCAAGTCTGGTAAATCATGTGGAGTTTCCTGAGTGGTTAAGGCATCTATAGTTCCGGTCGATCTCTGATTGAATTTGCGCCTCGGACCACTAAATTCAATCCAAGTCCAACCTGTTTATCAGGTTCATAAAATGACATATAATTAATAGGAAGTTCGTTATTGGGTATTTGCTGACAGTTCCGTGGACCGTGCATAAAGACGAACAGCATATTTTGCTCTGAAGCCAGGAAATCGACTCTCGCCTACAAGTTTATAGCCACCAAACATCGGGACTTTCCAATTATAAGAGTCTGCATCCACAGCCCAGATCCATGTATCTCCGCGATTCGCAATATCTTCAGCAGTGAGATATTCGTCTGGATGCATGGCAGCGGCACCATGGGTAAATGGATAATCTTCTCCAGGATGAAAAGTGAATATACCTGGGCGTTGTTTCGTATGTGCAATCACGGAAACATAAATCGCAGGGTCACACACCAGCACCAGTTCATCCGGTTTACGACGGGAATCCACACTTGCCATCGCTCCCTGGATACCGGGCAGTTGGAAATCCGCCTCCCGATTATGCCATTGATGATATGCCAGAAAACCGCTGCAACCAACACACAGTAAAACCAGGGTATAGCGTATCAACCTTAAAGGAACTCTACTGACAAGTACTGCAATCGCTGCCAGCAAAAAGATCTGACTGAACATAAAATAGCGATCGTTAAAAATGTTTCGAGAGAACGCAGACACCAGTATTCCCGCCAAAAAAGGAAATCCAGAGGCCAAAGCCAGGAAATAGTCACCAGGGCGCCTACCTAGCGTAAGTAGCAGTACTACTAACAATGCGACCTGGCCAATGATTAAACCTATTGTGGGATTCAGATCCATTATGTGATCGACCCCAAACATATCGAACAACGTGCCTCCCGCAGTTTCCCAGCTAAATGGTTTTGTCCAGAACCCATCCACTACAAGCTGCCTTTGATGCAGAAATGAGGGAACCCAAGGCAGCCAGGCAAGACTGGTACACGTTGCTGAAACGATTAGAGGCAGAAAACGCTGAACCGTACTATTTTCAGGAGGCGTTCGATGGCGAAACGCCAGATAGCCTGTAGCAAACAGGTATTGAGCTGCCACTGTGAACAGGCCAAAGTTGTGGGTATAAACAAGCGCGATGGCCATTATGGTAAAAAAACACCAGTTACTTTTGTGGGATGGTTCCTGAAAAAGTGCTTTCAAGAGAAACCAGCTTGAAAATGCTGCTAAGGCAGTCCCCAACGCATACATGCGGACCTGGTACGACCACAAAATATGAAGTGGACTGAGTGCTATCAGAGCGGCAGCAAGAACGGCTGCCATGTTGACGGCCCTGGTACATTCTTTCGTCTGTTGATCTCGATACGCTTCCCGGACCACGAGAAAGGTACCGATGATCGCCAACAGCCCTGGTATTAGACTGGTTAATCTGGTTGCGAATGTGGAAGAGCCGAACACTGCCATCCAATACTTCAGTACAAAATAGAAAAAGGGGGGATGTGGATCTTCCCGGGCATGTACCAACAGTTCAGGTTCGGAGAACTCAGCCATCTTGAGACAGAAACTTTCATCGAACCAGAAAGTCATCGCACTAATTCGCTGAGTTCTTAATCCAATCGCAATTAATATCACAACAATCAGTAACCAGACAGTGAAACCGAAATGGTGCCTCTCTCCCATAGAATTGACTGATAGGTCAGATTGCATCACTTTTCTCAGTCCCTGTGCTTCATCAGAAATCTCAATCGGACACTTTCGTATTGATCACTTTGTTTTCTTTTTCTGGTTTATCATCACGCACGTATAATCTCAAAATGAGGTCGGCATAAAATTCCGGAAATTTCATTTCTCCCGTTTTATTCCATCCGGCAGGCATATCAACGGACCAACTGTGGTTAAACCAGCGTTGTGCATCCAGAGTCCAGACAGCCTGTACTGAATCATCAAGAGATTGTGTTGCTGAGAAATATTCGCCGTCTCGAATGACGGCAGTCCCCTGATAATAGGGATACCTGTCTGCAGAACCGCTGACAAATATGGAATTACGATTTGTGGCATAAGCGTCAGCAGAGGTATATAACATCGGATTACAACAGATTAGAATTTCTTTCGGTCCCCGTGTCTTTTCAAAGCGGGCTATCGCAGCTTGCATGCCCGGCAGTATAGCATAACGTTCTCTGATTTCAGTGTGTCTCCAGGCAAAGAAGCCCATTCCTGAAATGACAAGAACTGTGATTCCTAAACGTAATGGTTTTATGGGAAGCCGCGAAAGCAGGACGGCAATCGCGATTAACATGAAAATCTGTGAGAATTGTAAATAGCGATGGGCGAAGACACTCCTTGACAACTTGGATATGAAGGCCGCGGTAAATATCGGTAGACTGGCAGCCATGGCAATGTAGATATCGGCAGGACGTCGTCCCATTATCAGAATTGCGAGGAGTACAAAACAGACTTCAGCTGCGATCAATCCGGTGCTGGCGGAATTTGAGAACCATAAATTCAGATCAAAAAGTAAGAACAGCTGAGACCCAAAACGATCCCAGGTTAGAGGACTGCTCCAGAATGCCTGATTTACATGCGACCTTTGATATAAGAACTGCGGAATCCAGGGTGACCACATAAACCAGACACAGGCAGCAGAGATGAGTAATGGCTTTAAATTAGCCAGACGCGCTGAGACGTTTTTTTCGGTAGAATTCAGGAAGAGATAACCACAGGCAAATACATATTCGACAGCCAGGGTAAAGATTCCAAAGTAATGGGTATAGACCAGCAGGATGGCAGTAACGGTAAGACAAGCCCAGTCACGTGTATGTGTTTGATGTTTGTTGAGCGCACGAAAAAGCAGCCAGCTCGATAAAGCAGTGAGCGCTGTCCCCATTGAATACATGCGGATTCGCTGAGCCCAGGAAATGTGTAACGGACAGAGCGCCATCAACAATGCTGACGTGACTGCTGCAAATATCGCTTGTCTTTTTCCATTGTCATCCTTCTGATTCCGATATGCTTCGTAAACAAAAAGATAAACACAGGCTACTGCGATAGTGCCGAAAACGACGCTCAGCATACGTGTTGAATATATTGAACTGCCGAATAAGCCCATCCATGCTTTTAAGGTTAAATAGAACAGGGGCGGGCTAATATCATCAGGGATTCGCTCCAGCATTTCTCCCGAGGGAAATTCAGCCATTTTGAGGCTGAAACTTTCATCAAACAGATAGCCAACTTCAGATAAGTACTGAATTCTGAGAACAATGGCTATTATTGTGATGGGAATAAGCCACCATAGTGCGGCATACGATCTAGAGGAAGCCGTCTCCTGTTGTGGTGCATCCAGAGTGATCATTTCAATAATGCTCGTTTCTGCAGTTCAAGAGTGAGTCCCTCTCAATATTGATATTATGACTCTGTGATATTCGTTTCAGGCAACATGGAAGACACTTTAGTCATCTCGACACAGGCTGATGCCTGAGTTTTAAGTAATCCTTCAGGATGAAAACAATCTTACCTCCCAAAAATTGATCCTGGAGGTCAATCTGCCTCCGGCTTCTGTAGCAGTTCACAGATCACGCGGAATCCAACAAACGGGCTGGATTTCCAGGGAGGCATCATCGCATAATCAATCCGGCAGGGTTCACCGGTAAATCGCCAGTCACTGCCTCTCACAACTTTAATGTACCCCTCGCCAGGTCCGCGAGGATTTTTCTGCGGTGACCTGGTATAATAATCTCGATCAAACCAATCAGAACACCACTCCCAGACATTCCCGCGCATATCGTGTAACCCGAATTGGTTTGGCGGATATTGTCCGACAGATGTCACCGGTAACGGTGGTCTGATTCCTGCTGCATTCCCCGAATCATCCTTTTCGGTTCGAGTAACGGTCCAGAGGAATGGGTCTGAAGAACCAGCCCGGCAGGCGTATTCCCATTCCGCTTCGGTGGGAAGCCGATAGGTACGACCGGCTGCCTGTTCTTCCGGGAGTGCAGAGAGCCGTTTACAGAAATCTTGTGCCTGATACCATGTTAACTGTTCGACAGGATAACTGTCATATTTCTGTTCCCCTGACTGTTCAGACAGGTGGTGGCTCGGATTGCTTCCCATGACTTGCTCATATTGTGACTGGGTCACTTCGAAACTTCCCAGAAAATAATCTGTGGTAATTGTGACAACGTGTGCCGGAGTTTCTGGTGGGGGATTAAAATGATTTCCTTTATCTTGTACCCCCATTGTAAATTCACCTGCTGGTATCAGCTTGAAATACATATCGAGTGAATTCGTCAATTCAGATGGGTACTCGTTTGATGGTTTCAGGTCAGAAAACTGATTCTGGAGTTCTGCCTCTACATTGACGTTTTCAGTAGAAAGTTGCTCTGCAAAATGCTCTGAATCAAACAGGTCTGCAGGTGCTTCACGAGAATGAATTGCATGCCAGAGTCCTGGATCAATCTCATCTGAAATAAACCGGCTTGCCCCGTCGAGGAAAAGCACATTCGCGCCTCCGGTGTGACGACTGCGGGCTGTGGCATTGGTATTACTGTCCAAATACGAAACACAGGGCATTCCTTCACGGGTCAGGGTTTCTGTTCCCACTGTTTCATGCAGCCGGGCACATCCCAGAATGTCATCTGAGCGGGGCCATTGATTATTAGGTCCATAGTCATCTCCGTTTACCCCGTGAGCCCAGGTGATGCTCCCTCCAATCTGGCCAAATGCCCACACCCCGCGGGGATCGACTGGATGAATTCCGGCCCGGACTTCATCTAATACGACCAGAGACGAGTTACCATTCACGAAATCATCCGGCTGAAAAGCAATATTGATACCAGCAACTCCGTTTCCCCAGTATTGAAAGACTCTATTTTCCTGATCCATCTTTAACTCGGCTCCGTCTCCAGTCGGAATCGTTGTGGAGCCGGGAGTGAGTCGCATGTTGTGGGACCCGCCATTGATGGCATAATTGCCACGGGCAAATTCGACAGCCGAGCCTGAAATCGGTTCGAACTGATGTGAATTACCTGGCTGACTATAATCATCTTCTGGACAACTCATCAATGACAGGGTTGCCTTTCTGATCGGTGAATTCTGCTTTGAACTAATCTTTTGATGGTAATCCATCTGGTTCGCCAGCTGTTCCTCTCCTATAAAAGGTAACAGCATTAATGCCCAATTGGCATGGGTAAACAGATCGGGGCGTGTGCTCATATTAAGTGCTAGAGAGTGCAGTTCATTAGTGCTCCAGACCGCCGCGGGTGGCAATGAACCATGTGTGGTTTGATAGGCCTGCAACCCTAACCCCAGTTGTTTCATATTCTGCTGGCATTGCAGCATTCGCGACGACTCACGGGAATAGATAATCAGTGGAGAAATGATCGCAATCAAAATGGTGACTATGCAGATCACAAGCAACAGTTCAACATTTGTGAAACCAAACCGTTTCACTCGAAGTGAAAATTGGATCTGTCGTTGAATCATACGATTTCTCATAGTCTTTATTCTTAAATGGACTTCATACCCGTTTGTAGATGCAGCACTTCCCTGTAGCAGTCAGGCTTTTTTAAAACGGGATCGAAACAGAAATGTTACGACTCCCAACACTAATAAAATATTCAGTCCCAGAACCACGGACATCATGCTGGAATCTTCCCCGGGGGAGTTTGACTGAGCTCCTGCCTGCAGACTGCTGGTGTTACCCGTCTTAAAAGACATATCTGGTGAAATAATCTTGTGGCCTGCAGCTGAATTAAGTTCCGCAAGACTGATCAGTTTGTCGTCATTGACGTCAGCCTGATAAAAGGCCTCTTCGATCTTTAAAACGCGTGGCTCCTGACTTCCATCCAGCTTAATTTTGCCACTATTTTTCTCTGTGGTCAAAAATTCATCCAGAGTAAGTGAGCCATCCTGATTCTTATCACAGTGTGTAAAAAACAGCTCTTTGGGAACGTTGCTCAGATCAACCGTAAATTTGAACTCATTAAATTCAAGGTATCCACTGTCGTTGATATCCAGACGATCGAAGTATTCCTGACGTAGCAAATTTAATTCGAGCCCGGAGCTCCAGCCCAGTTCTGTCAGACTTAATTTACCATCACGATCGACATCTCTTGAGTAAGATATCCAGTTTTCAACACGGTTGGCAGACAGGGAAGTACGGTACTCATCCAGCGACAGCACACCGTCCTGATTTAAATCAAACCCCGGAAAAGTATAATTAGCCAGTGGCTTCAGGAAGGGGGCGGTGCCTTCCAGCAACTCGCTTTCATCCAGAGAAGCATCATAATTGAGATCCATCTTGCGAAATTCCGCTATCGGATCAAGCAGATGTCCCGGCATCTGTCCCCATTCGGCTAACGTGATTTTCTCATTATGATCTGTATCCCCCTCCTGAAAACGTTTCGTGCCAGCTTCCTCTCCCATTCGCTGGTAGTAAGCCATAAATTCTTTGAGGGTCAAGTTGTCGTCATGATCCCGATCCAGGGCTTTGAAGTGCCACCAGTAAACGATTTGCCCCGTGGGTAAATGCAGTGGCAGACCATCCAGTCGGCGTAACCCATAGCCAGCCTCCAACAGCCAGCAACAGTCATCCCGACTGATAGCCCCGTCAGCATTTCGATCCCAGTCCTGCCAGGTGGAAAGTGCCAGACCGAGAATTATTCTGCCCATGCCGACTTTTTGAAATTCTTCCTGCGAGAGCGTGCCGCTCTGGTCCGTATCCCACTGTTTCCAGTGTTTGTCGATGTTCTCCATCTGTTTATCGACGAGAATTGTCAGGGGGTTCGTTAGACTGCCACGTAACGGAGCTGGTGCCATTCCCGGGATCGTGGAATATTCATGAATGGACAATATCTCATCGTAATCCCGATCAAAGAGTAGAAAGTCACGCTTCGCTTCGGTCAGTTTATCCTTGGGAAACGATGCGATGTATTCTGCCTTGGATAGAAATCCGTTCTTGTCCGTATCGCGACTTTTAAATCCCAGTTCCAGGATGATATCGGGCGGCGCCTGCTTCATATCAACAGAAAAAGTGAATTCATCCAGATCGAGATAGCCATTTGCATTCCTGTCCAGCCGGTCCAGATACTCCTTTCGCAGCAGGCTCAGTTCCAGTCCAGAGGTCCAGGGGAGTTCATCCAGACTTAATCTGCCGTCATGATCCTGATCGCGCCCCACGACCATCCAGTTTTCGATACGATTACCCAGTAACGTCAACCGATACTCATCCAGAGAGAGTAAGCCATCCTGATCCGTATCGAATCCAGGAAAAACGGTCTCTGCGAGTGGCTTCAGGAAAGGGGCAATCCCTGCAAGTAGCTCCTGCTGATTGAGGAGACCATCAAAATTGGCGTCCATTTTACGAAATTCTGAGATCGGGTCGAGGAGAAAGCCGGGCATCTGCGCCCACTCCTGAAGCGAGAGCGTTTCGTTCTGATCCGTGTCGCCCTGTTGAAAACGCTTTTGAGCGGCTTCTTCTCCAAAGCGATTGTAATAGTTCTGGAACTCTTTCAAAGTCAGCTGGTCATTGTGATCACGATCAAGGTCTTTAAAATGCCACCAGTAGACGACTAATCCAGAGGGTAGCTGGAGAGGCTGCCCATCCAGTCGTCGCATTCCATAAGCGGCTTCCATTACCTGACGGCAGTCTTCCAGACTGACTTTTCCATCTCTGTCCCGATCCCAGTCTTTCCGCTTGAGGGCTGTAAGACCGGGGATTTGCGTATTCAGTTTTGAGGATGCATACTCATCAGACGACAGACTGCGATCTCCATTCTCGTCCCAGTTCGGCCACTGACTCTCTATTGCCGCCATCTGTTTTTCAATCAAAGGCAACAACGGATGCGGCAATTCGCCACGCAGCGCCAGGGGAACTACTCCCGGAATTGTACAAAATTCAGCCAGGGATAACTGATCATCCCCATCCAGATTAAACAGCTGGAAATCGCGTTTTGCTTCCGGCTGCTTCTCCCTGGGATATGATGCGACAAATTCTTCAACGGTGACACGGCCATCCTGATTGGCATCCCGGCTCTGGAAATTGATCTGCAGGACGATTTCCGCGGGTGCTTTGCTGTTGTCTATGGAAACCTTGAATTCATCAATGTCGAGAAATCCATTCTGATTTACATCCAGTCGCTGAAAATATTCCTGTCGTAACAGACTCAGTTCCAATCCCGGCGTCCAGGCCATCTCTTTCAGGCTTAAACGGCCATCATGGTCGGCATCCACGGAAGTGACATCCCAGTTCTCCAATTTGTTGGCCGGTAATGTCATGCGGTATTCGTCTAATGAGAGTTTTCCATCATGATCCAGGTCAAATCCCGGAAAGGTATAGCCAGTTAAAGATTGCAACCATTTTGCTGTCTGATCGAATAATTCATCTCGATCCAGGTAACCGTCCAGATTAAGGTCCATCTTTTGAAATTCAACGATGGGATCCAACAAAAGCCCGGGCATCTTCGCCCATTCACGTAAGGAGATCATCTGGTTATGATCGGTATCCCCTTGTTCAAATCTTTGCTTTCCTTGCTCCTCACCATATAGCCGATAATAACTCAGAAATTCTTCCAGAGTCAGCTGATCATTGTGATCACGGTCCAGGTTTTTGAAATGCCACCAGTAAACGATCTGCCCCGATGGTAAATACAGTGGCTGACCATCCAGGCGCCGCAAACCGTAACAAGCTTCGAGCACCTGTCGGCAATCGTCGCGACTGACTTGTCCGTCTGCATCGCGGTCCCAGTCTTTCAGTACCACCGGCGGTAGTCCTGGAATCTGCTCAGTAATCTTCGCGTTCTGCAATTCATCTGGAGACAGGCTGTTATTCCCATCTGCGTCCCATTGCTTCCAGTGTTTGTCGATGATCCCCATCTGCTTTTGGATCTGGGGCATCAGGGGATGTGGCAAACCACTGCGCAATGCCGCTGGAACCAGTCCCGCAATTGAACGATACTCCTCGAAGGACAGATTATCATCTCCATCCCGGTTGAACAGCAAGAAATCCCGTTTTGCCTCCGGCTGTTTTTCCTTGGGAAAGGAATCCACAAATTCTGTCTCTGTGACCCGTCGGTCCCGGTTGGTATCCCGGCTGTAATAAACAGCCTTTAACGCAATTTCTGCAGGAGCTTTACCACCATCGACCGCCACTTTGAATTCATCAAGATCGAGATAGCTATCCTGATTCAGATCCAGTCGCTGAAAATATTCCTGTCGCAGCAGGCTTAGTTCGAGCCCCGGAGTCCAGGCCATTTCTTTCAGGCTCAGACGGCCATCATGATCAGTATCCCGAGAGATCACATCCCAGTTTTCGACGCGATTTGCCAGTAAGGTCAAGCGATACTCGTCCAGTGAGAGTGTGCCATCCTGATCCTCATCAAATCCTGGAAAGATAAATTGTGCCAAGGGTCTCAGAAAGGGGGCAACTTCCTCGCTCAATTCGTCCTGGTCTACGCGGCCATCAAGGTTCTGATCGAGCTTTTGAAATTCAGCGACCGGATCGAGCAGGAAACCGGGCATTGCAGCCCATTCTTTCAAAGAGAGTGATTTATCATGGTTCGTGTCTCCATCCTGAAAGCGTTTTTTGGCTGCTTCCTCTCTAAAGCGATTGTAATAAGCCTGAAATTCTTTCAGGCTCAGCTGGTCATTGTGATCGCGATCCAGATCTTTAAAATGCCACCAATAAACGACCAGACCGGACGGTAACTGCAATGGCTGACCATCCAGACGGCACAAACCGTAACAGGCTTCAATCACCTGTCGACAATCTTTCCGGCTGACCTGACTGTCTGCATCCCGATCCCAGTCATCCAGAACTACCGGCGGTAAGCCGGGGATCAGTTCATTAACCTTGGCATTCTCGAATTCTTCTGGAGACAGGCTGTCATTCCCATCCACATCCCACGACTTCCAATGTTTTTCAATAACTGATAACTGCTTATCGACCAGAGCAGTTAAGGGATGGGTTAACTCGCCACGAAGTTCGACCGGAGTCAACCCTGGGATTGTGCGATACTCATCGAACGATAGATTTTTATCACCATCACGATTAAACAACAGAAAGTCCCGTTTCGCTGCCTGTTGCTTCTCCATGGGGAATGAAGCGATGAACTCGGCTTCGGACACATGGCCATCCTGATTGGTATCTCGAGAATTATAACTCACTTTCAGTACAATTTCCGCAGGGGTTTTTGTTGGGTCGACGACGTAATTATATTCATCCAGATCGAGAAAACCATTCTGATTCACATCTAGACACTGGAAATATTCCTGACGCAACAGGCTCAGTTCCAGGCCGGGAGTCCAAGGCATTTCTTTCAAGCTCAATCGCCCATCATGATCTGTATCACGTGGTATTATGCTCCAGTTTTCTATACGATTTATGGGAAGTGTCATCCGAAATTCATCCAGTGACAACTGACCATCATGATCCAGATCAAAACCTGGAAATGTATATCGCGCCAAAGGACGCAGGAAGGGCATGACTCCATCCCGAAATTCCTGCTGATTTATTTGGCCGTCCAGGTTTATATCCATTCTCTGGAATTCAGCGACAGTATCAATCAGGTTACCAGGCATCTTTGCCCATTCCGACAGAGTGATCAATTCATTTCCATCTGAATCTCCCTGTTGAAAACGTCTTTTAGCATCCTCTTCACCAAAGCGATTGTAATAGGCCTGGAATTCCTTGAGAGTCAGTTGATCATCCCGATCTCGGTCCAGATCTTTGAAATGCCACCAGTAGACAACAAGACCGGTTGGTAACTGTATTGGCAGACCATCCAGACGCCGCAAACCGTAACAGGCTTCGATCACCAGACGGCAATCTTCGCGGCTAATTTGCCCATCTGTATTCCGGTCCCAGTCTTTAAGAACCACTGGCGGTAGCCCTGAAATCTGCTCATTGATTTTCGCGTTCTCGAATTCTTCTGGAGACA
Source organism: uncultured Gimesia sp. (assembly GCF_963972345.1). NCBI lineage: Bacteria > Pseudomonadati > Planctomycetota > Planctomycetia > Planctomycetales > Planctomycetaceae > Gimesia > uncultured Gimesia sp. The sequence continues at coordinate 18,889 of NZ_CAXAVM010000113.1, forward strand.
GGCTGTCATTCCCGTCAACGTCCCACTGTTTCCAATGTTTATCGATGACAGACAGTTGCTGTTCGACCAGTGGAGTCAATGGGTGCGATATCGAACTGCGAAATGATTGAGGAACCAATCCTGGAATGGAGCAGTATTCATTGAAGGAGAGAACATCATCGCCGTCCCGGTTAAACAACCGAAAATCCCTACCAGCAGCAGCTTGCCGATCTTCGGGGAAGGAAGATATGAATTCCTGCTCTGTTACACGTCCGTCCTGATTAGCATCGCGAGCCTGAAAAGCGGCTTTTGTTTTTTCAAGAGGACTCGTAACAGAAGCGGTTTTTGGCTTTTCCTTCTTTGAATCGATGGTCTGATTCTCAGGATCTGCCGCAAGAGTTGAGTGACTGTAGAGAAGAAAGATGAGAATGAGAAAGCAAGAATAAAAGACAATTTTGTAAGATGGATGGATGAGATACCTGAAGCCCAACATGATCTAATGTCTCCAAGGACAAATTGACAGTTCGTTTTTCTCATACTACTCACATACCCACATATGTACAACAGCTTTTATTAAAGATATTGAAAAATCAAGAACATACCAAATCCCTGTTTTTATCAATGAGAGTTTGGTCGATTCTTATTTTTTTCTCTGCTGAAACAGCCAGGCAAACATTCCACCATCAATTGCATATGTCGGAGTCCAGCTGTCATGTTTGATTCCCTCCAGCTCCTGATAAATGGGATTCCCGCCTGCCTTGCAAAACGCATCTACCATGTCTCTTGAACTGGTAACGGGAACGATTTCGTCCCGCGTGCCATGCGCGACCCAGATCGGGAGATGGACAAAACCGGAAACCGTGTTCGTGTTGCCGCCACCACAGATGGGAACTGCCGCTGCAAACAGTTCGGGATAACGGGCGATCATACTCCATGTTCCAAATCCTCCCATCGAGTACCCTGTAATGTAGATCCGCCGTTTATCGATTGGATATTTGCGGGAAATATCCAGAATCATCTGGTGAATCTGGTCCAGCAGGTTCTGATCATTGTCATCGGGAGAATCTGCTGCGCATGCAGGAGAAGACCAGTTCATATTGCGCGGGCACTGTGGTGCCAGTAGAAAACAGGGATACTTTTCCTGCCAGGGGGACTGCGCCATTTGCTGCGCCAAATATTTGAGTTGCCGCTGATTGTCGTTCCCGCGTTCCCCTGCGCCATGCAGTAGAACAATCAAGGGATAGAACCTGCGTGCTTCAATTCTGTCAGGCTTCAAGATTCTTGCTTGAAATTCGATGGGTTTATTTGAGTCCGCTGGGATGACCAGAGTTCGCAGGGGGGCAAACCTTCTGACTAATTCGGGAGCCAAATTTACTTCTGTTGGGTTTTCATAATCATTTGATTGCATGTATACAATCAAACCGATGTTTACGAGACCCCAGAAAATAATCGTTACAATTGTGCATTTTGTGATTTTCATTTTTGACTCAATCACATTCAAATATTTTTAATCAATATCTTATCGAATTGTCGTATCAGGATTGCAATCTGGAATATACTCACATGCAATTCGAATCGCGACAACAGGGCTGGATTGACAGGAACTGGCTTAGGATAATTGGATCTACACTATGCTCCTGAAATGGGCCAGTTTTTTCCACTAATCACTTTGCTATATTCGTCTACAGGAACTTGAGGAGCTACCAGAGAGGCGTATTGGCAGGAATTTCGATCTAATCGGCCTGAACACCTTACCCAGACATTTCCTCTCATAATCTTCACAAGCCAAACTCTTTAGCAGAAAATATTCCAGTCTTTATCACAAGAAGTGGAAGCGAATTCCGGTCGCTATTCCAGAGGAGCATGTTCACTTCATCTCAAATTGAACTGACAGGGTCACCTCAAATAAGAATTCAGCAAACGCAGTACGATAACGACTGCAATGCCTGCCAGGATCAGATGACAAGCGATTAAAACAGAAATTCAATGGGTGCTTCTTTTTGTTTTTCGCAAAATAAAGACGATTGCACCAATAAGTAATAAACCATTTAAAGTAAGAACAACCCATATTTCAGTGTTTCCGCCAGCCGCCTCTGATCCATCAGTTTTACCGACAGTCAGACTACTCATGTTTTTTTTCTTTTGAACTAGATTGGGGGCTATCGCTTCCAGACTTGGTTCACTTTGGAATTCAAGTTGATCAAGTTTTTTATTTATATTGATATCAGCTTTCCGAAATGCATCTTCAAGCCGCGCAAGTCGGGTTTCGTAATAAATTACCTGCTTTTCGTTGGCATTTGGAGGTAGCTTGAGGTTCCCCGAATACTCTTCAAAAGAGAGACTCCCATCCTGATCAAGATCAAGTTGTGCAAACATCGTCCCCAGGTTAGCTTTAGAAGGAGCTGCATTGAAATTAAATTCATCCTGGTCGAGTTTCTGGTCTTGATTGAGATCCAATCGCTCAAAGTATTCCACTGTCAATGTCGCTGCCAGCAGACCATCCCCCCAACTGAATTCAGAAAGATTCAAAGCTCCATCCTGATTCCGATCTGATCGCAATGAGTGCCATTCGCGGGCCAGATTTGAAAACGGCGTCTGACGGAATTCATCGAGCGAAAGATGTTGGTCACTATCTAAATCAAAGGCTCCAAGTAGATGCTCGCTCACGTCTTTCGTCCAAGACTCGGCAGCCGCGACATGTTCTTCCTGGCTTAACAGTCCATCTCGATCTGTATCCGCTGCCAGAAAGATTCCCACAGGATCACGCCAGTGACTCGCATCCGTCTTCCACTCATCAATGGTTAGTTTTCCGTAACCATTCTGGTCCCACAGTTTAAAGAGAGTTGACGTTTGCTTGCCATCATGAAAACCAAATTTTGCTATCTTTGCTTCTTCCCAGTCAATCTGATGATCGTCGTCAAGGTCCAGATGGTCAAACAGCATGGTCGTCAGCATCCGTCCCGAAGGTTCCCAAAGCAGCTCTCCTGTGGTATACCGCAAACCGTAGGCAATCTCCAGTACCTGTTCGGCATCCTCCAGATCCACAAAACCATCAGTATTACGGTCCCAGTCTTCCCAGACCGTCAGTGCTAAGCCGGGAACGGAACGCGCAAGACCGCTCCCGGAGAACTCGGTCTTATTCAACTTGCCATCACTGTTTGTGTCCCACTTACTCCATTCGGGCTTCAGTTTCTGCAACCGCTCAGCTACGCGCTCGACAAACGGATGAGAAAGTTTGCGCTGGCTCGGGGAAACGAGGTTCAGATATTCAGCGAAGGTCAGACGCTGATCCTGGTTTTCATCAAATATCTTGAAATTACGCGTCAACTCCGACAGCCTTTCGGCAGGAACTGAGAACAGAAATTCTTCTGGCGTCAGAATTTGGTCGCTGTTATCATCTAATATTCGGAATTCGTTTTCCAGGATGATCTGTTTCGGCTTCCGGCGTTCCGTAAATTCAGTGAGGCTCAACTGCTCATCCGCGTTGCTGTCCCAGTCATAAAATTCACGTTTCGCTTGCCTGCGACTTGCTCCTTCTTTTTTGCCTAGATACTCGGCAATCGACAGAAATTGATTCTGATCTGTATCCAGTTCCTTGAATTTCATCGCAAAATACTGAGGGTCCCGTTTGGTGGTATTAAAGGAAACTCTTTGAGGTCGAGTTTCCCGTCCTGAT
>NZ_CAXAVM010000114.1:0-22540 GCF_963972345.1 uncultured Gimesia sp.
TTTTCCCGCCAGCCGATGTAGCGGGGATCGTCCAGGCGTTCCTGGTTGTTGGTCCCCAGATCCAGGACGATGGGGAGTGTTTTTTCCGGAGCAACCCCGCCACACAGGGTGTACAGGGATAATTTGCCGATCGGAATCCCCATACCGCCGACTCCCTGATCGCCCAGGCCCAGGATGCGTTCCCCGTCTGTGACGACAATCACGTCGATATCCCGTTCGATATTCTCCAGAATCGCATCCATGGAATCGCGTTCGGGGTAGGAAATGAAAATTCCGCGGGGACGTCGATAAATATGGCTGAAACGTTCACACGCCAGGCCCACAACGGGCGTATAAATGATGGCCATCATCTCAGTGATATGTGCCAGCATGAGGCGGTAAAAAAGTGTTTCGTTCTCGTCCTGGAGCTGTCTGAGATAGATGTGTTTGTTAATCGGTTCATTGAAGTCACAAAAGGCTTCGTAAGCGCGTTCGACCTGCTCTTCCAGGGTATCTACATGCGGGGGCAGGAGCCCAAGTAAGCCGTGCTGGATACGCTCCTCGGTTGTAAAAGCGGTCCCTTTGTTCAACAGGGGGTCTTCCACGAGCAGGGTGCCGCGTTTTTCGATTGAAAATTCTTCTGTCGTACGTCCTGTGTTCATGTCAAATTCAATCCCGATGTGAAGAGTCGTGGGTGAGGAAGTGATACGGAATTCCTGATCCGAAAGGTACTTCCTGTATCTGGCATAGAATAGTGTAAAAGTGGTGAGTCTGTCGATGTTACTCTTAAGAAACTGTCAGGAATCCTGTAAGCTGGAGTTTGAGTGGAGAAGTCGTCTCATCATTTGCCGGGAAACGCGGGAAGTGGGTGAGGCACGACTTGCAACTCACTATCAGATTTCGTACATATCAGCACCCAGTGAATGATCTGCCTTTATGGTAATTGTTCAATTGGGTCTTCACAGTTTATTCATGTTTCTGGAACGCTTTCATTATGTCGCGTCAATTTAATATTGCTCTGGTGCAGGTCTCGCTGAACGGGACTCCCGATGAGAATCTGATCAAGTGCCTCGACTGGGTCCGCACCGCCGCCGGTCAGGGGGGACAGGTCATTTGCCTGCCTGAGCTCTACAGTTCGTTTTATTTCTGTCAGAAAGAGACGACAAAGTATTTCGAGTTCGCCGAACCGCTGTATGACAAATCGTTCACTGCTTTCAGCAAGCTGGCGGAAGAGCTGGGGGTGGTGATCATTGTCCCGTTTTTCGAGAAGCGAACCGAAGGCCTGTACCATAACAGTGCTTACGTGATTGACGCGGACGGCAGCGAAGCGGGCCTGTATCGCAAGATGCATATTCCCGATGACCCCTGTTTCTACGAGAAGTTTTATTTCACACCGGGCGACCTGGGGTTCAAAGCCATTCAGACTCGTTTCGGGAAAATCGGCACGCTGATCTGTTGGGACCAGTGGTTTCCGGAAGGGGCGCGGATTACCGCGTTAAGCGGCGCGAATGTGCTGGTCTACCCGACGGCCATCGGCTGGCATCCCCATGAAAAAGCCGAGTATGGGGTGAAGCAGCACGATTCCTGGATGACGATTCAGCGGAGTCACGCGATTGCCAATGGAACCTTCGTGGCAGCCGTCAACCGCGTCGGTTTTGAACAGCCCGAACCGGAACAGCCGGGTCTGGAATTCTGGGGCGCTTCCTTCATCTGCGGCCCCCAGGGTGAAATCATTGCTCAGGCATCGCACGACCAGGAAGAGATTCTGATTGCCGAGGTCAACCTGGACGAGATGGCGGAGGTCCGACAGAACTGGCCGTTCCTGCGTGACCGCCGCATCGACGCCTATGGCAATATTCTCAAACTCTATCATGATGATGCCTCTCAATGAGTGAGATCACACGCAGACTGCCCGCAGAATGGGAACCGCACCAGGCGACGCTGCTGGCGTTTCCTCATAACGGCAATGACTGGCCTGGCAAGTACGAAGTCATCAAGTGGGCGTTCATTGAACTGATCCGCAAGGTGGCCGAGTTCGAACGTGTGCTGTTGATCGTGAAAAATGACGAACAGCAGCAGAAAGTCACGACGATGCTGGAGCAGGCACACGCAAATACGAAGCAGGTCAAATTTATTCAGCAGAATACGAACCGCAGCTGGATGCGTGATTCGGGGCCGATTGTCGTACAGCGGAGTGACGGCAAACGCGAAGCACTGCAGTTCCGCTTTAATGGCTGGGCGAAATATCCCAATCATCGTCTGGACTGGCAGGTGCCATCAGCGGTTGCGAAATCGCTCAAGTTTCCCGTTACGGAAGTCTGCTACCAGGGACGTCCGGTGGTCCTGGAAGGGGGCGCGATTGAAGTCAATGGTCGGGGAACTATGATTACGACAGAAGAATGTCTGCTCGATCAAAAGACGCAGGTCCGCAATCCCGATTTCACAAAAGAAGATTATGCTGCCATCTTTAAAGAATACCTGGGCGTATCGAATGTGATCTGGCTGGGGGACGGCATCGAAGGTGATGATACCCACGGCCACGTGGACGACATCTGCCGCTTTGTGAATCCGACGACGGTCGTCGCCTGTGTAGAGCCGAACAAAAAAGATGTCAATCATCGCCGCCTGGCACGGAATTTAGAACGTCTGAAAAGTGCCCGCCTGGAAGATGGCAGCAAACTGAACGTGGTAGAAATGCCCATGCCCGGTCGACTTGATTTCGAAGATTTACGTCTGCCGGCCAGCTATGTCAATTTTCTGGTGACGAATGGCTGCGTGCTGATGCCGACGTTTAATGATCCTAACGACGCGATCGCTTTGGGTATTCTCAGTGAGCTGTTTCCTGACCGCCGCGTGATCGGCATTCACGCGGTCGATCTGGTCTGGGGGCTGGGCACGCTGCATTGCCTGAGCCATGAGATTACGGCTGCAGTGTAATCAATCGTATGATTCACGATCTATGATTGAGTTCAGACAGGCACCCAGGTATGATAATTAAGAACGTTTAATTACCTGCTTTTCAGCTGAACCCACCGTGAATTAAGCTCCAGTTTGCCCTCCCGTTCATAAGGTCGCCACTATGAAACGCCTGCTTGCTTTGACGCTGTCTGGTTTTCTGTCTCTCGTTTCTCTGAGTGCCCCTGCAGCGGAGGATTTGACAGTTCTGCCACCGCTGGAAGGTACAGCAGCCGAGTCCGGTCTGGTCTATCAGGCTTTGCAAAAGCGAGCGCATGAAGCGTTCGCGAAACGGAAAGAGGTCTACGAAAACATTAAAACGCCTGAAGACTGTGAAGCCTACCAGAAGCGGATGAAAGATTTCTTTCAAACGCAGCTCGGCGGGTTTCCGGAACGGACGCCGTTGAATCCCCGCGTGATCGGAAAACTGAAGGGGGATGGCTTCCGCGTGGAAAACGTGATCTACGAAAGCTGGCCCGGTCATCATGTGACGGCGAATCTGTATCTGCCTGACAGCAAGCCTCCGTACCCGGGTGTTCTGGTTCCCTGTGGTCACAGTCATAACGGCAAGGCTGCCGCCGCGTATCAGCGGGCCTGTATTCTGCTGGCAAAAAACGGAATGGCAGCGCTGTGTTACGATCCCATCGGCCAGGGAGAGCGGTACCAGGTGCTGTCTGAAGAGCCGAACGAATTTTTTGCAGGAGGGAGTCGCTACCGACCGCCGCATCCGCGGGTGCAGTATTATTGTACTGCCGAGCATACACTGTTTTCGGTCAGTTCGATTCCCTTAGGCAGCAATGCGGCCCGGTATCGGATCTGGGACGGGATGCGGAGTATTGATTACCTGGTGAGTCGTCCGGAGATCGATGCGAAGCGGATTGGCTGCACCGGGAATTCCGGTGGCGGAACGCTGACGAGTTACATCATGGCGCTGGATGAACGGGTGCAGGCGGCGGCGCCGGTCTGTTATTCGACCATGTATCGTTATCTCATTGATTTCAATGGTCCCCAGGATGGCGAGCAGAATATCTTCGGCCAGCTCGCCTATGGCATGGATATCTCCGACTATACACTGATGCGTGCTCCCAGGCCGACGCTGATCTGTGCGGGCACACATGACAGTACTTTTAAAATTGACGGTACCTGGGAACTGTTTCGCGAGGCCAAACGCTTTTATACGCGGATGGGTTATGCAGAACGTGTGGGGATTATTGAAGCAGATGCCCCCCATGGTTTCACAATCAAATTGCGTGAGGGAGCGGCTCGCTGGATGAACCGCTGGCTGTTGAACAAAGAGAATCCCATTTTTGAAGTGGCGGATCAGCGGGTCTTTACGGACGAAGAACTGCAGTGCTCGCAATCGGGACAGATTCTGCTCGACGCGGGCGAACGTTCGCTGTTTGCCGTCAATGAGGAATTGAATCAGCGGCTGGCGGAAGAGCGGGCTGCTTTCTGGAACTCAACAGATTTAAGTACTGCACGGGAAAAAGTGCGTGTGGTCTCCGGGATTCAGCCACTCGGTTCACTGCCGCATCCCGGATTGAAAACAGCAGGCAGCATCTCGCGCGACGGTTATCAGATCCAGAAGCTGGTCATCACGCCCGATCATGCCACTCCTCTGCCGGCACTGCTGTTTCTGCCGGAGTCTCCCACGGGGGACCGTGTTTTATATCTGCACGGTGGTGGCAAACAGGCCGAAGCGAAAGCAGGCGCTGCGATTGAGCAGTTGGTAAAGCAGGGAGACGTTGTCCTTGCGGTAGATGTCCGCTGTATCGGTGAAACATCGCGGCAGAATAATCGGCGGATTGGGTGGTCGCATGGACTGCTCGGGCCGAACTATCATGAGTGCGCGGTCGCGTATCTGCTGGGTGAGTCGATGGTCAAACTGCGTGCGGAAGACATTCTGGTAGCAGCACGGTTCCTGTCGGAATATCAGTCAGAGCAGAAAACGCAGCCTGTGGTATTGACGGCCATTGGTGAAACGGCGATCCCGGCCCTGCATGCAGCGGCTCTGGAACCGGGACTGTTCTCAAAAGTGAATCTGAGCCAGATGATCGCTTCCTGGGGAGACGTGGTAAAAACACCGGAAACGCAGAATCAGTTGATCAACACGGTGCACGGCGCACTCAAGGTTTATGATCTGCCGAACCTGCTTCAACTGGCGGGCCGTGAGAAAGTCCAGGTCACTCAACCGGCAAGTGTGACTGCTGAACTGGCGTCTCAGAAGTAAATCGGGACCCTGTCTTAACAACCTTAAACAGGTCTCTCACCATGAGTCTCGCTGGACAATGCCTGCTGCGCCCTTAATAATGGCTGTTCCGGTCTTATTATTAATTAATTGCAGAACTTGCGCTCAATGGGAGAATTTTAGATGCAATCGCTGACTCGACGGATGGCTTTGAAACTGTTTGCTGCGGGAACGACATTTCTGGGCTTCAAAAAACCAGGAGTCCTGCAGGCAGATGAGAAAACAGTGGCAGGTTCTGTCGCAGGACGCTGGAAAAAAACACACGACCGGGTCTGGCTGGGCGAAGAATTCTGGGCCAATCCGATGGAGGACTGGCGGATTAAAGAGGGAGCCGCCGAATGCCTGTCGACCGGAGGCAGCCGTAACATTCAACTGGTCACACATCAGCTGACGAATCCCGAGGCACCGTTCAGGATGTCCGTACATGTGAGTCAGCATGAAGTCAAACAGCAGGATGGTGGCGTTGGGTTTCGAGTGGGAGTGAAAAGCGATATTAACGAATACCGCAGCAACTGCTTTGCCAAAGGGGGCATCAAGGCCGGCGTTGTTGCCGGCGAAATGGTGCTGGGCAACAAACAGCAGAAACTGACGCAACCAGCGGACATGAAAAACTGTGTGCTGACCTTGATCGGCAAACCGGAGGGGGAAAAGTATTCACTGACCTTAATCGTATCCAGCCCCGAGTCGGATAAGCCGCTGGGGACGCTGACGCAGACCTTTCCTCCCCAGGCGCTGCTGGGCAATGTGGCGGTGGTCAGCAATTTCGATCCCCGCTTCAATCGAAAGATCGGTGCCCGCTACCGTTTCAGCGACTGGTCGGTGACAGGCGATGCGTTTACTGTCACTCCCGAACACAAATTCGGTCCCATTTTATGGTCGCAGTACTCACTCAGTGATTCGCGCAGCGACGATGGTTTCGTGATGAAGATCACGGCTCTGACCGGTCCTCTGGGTGAGCAGGACAACAAGGACGTGGAATTGTTCATCAAACAGGCCGACGACTGGAAGTCCCTGGGAACCGCCGCCCTGGATACCGACGCATGGACGGCGACCTTCCGTGTTCCCAACTGGAATGAGAAAGAGGCAACGCCTTTCAAACTGGTTTACCGGGAAAAACTGACCGATGGAACCGAAGTGCCCGCCGAGCGAACCGGCATCATCCGGGCGAATCCGGAAGGACGTCCGTTGAAACTGGGAGCGCTGACCTGCCAGAAGGATTACGGGTTTCCCTATGAGCCTGTGGCAAACAATCTGCTGAAAGTCGATCCGGATCTGCTCTACTTTTCTGGCGATCAGCTGTATGAAGATCATGGCGGTTTTGGCCTGATTCGCGATCCTGCGGCACCGGCGATTCTGAATTACCTGCGTAAGTTCTACATGTACGGCTGGGCCTTTGGTGAAGCGATGCGGGATCGTCCTGTCATCTGCCTTCCCGATGACCATGACGTGTTCCACGGAAATCTCTGGGGTGAGGGCGGTGCCAAGATGAAAGAGGGCACCACATCTTCAGCCGGTGGCTATCGGGAACCGGCGCGGATGGTGAATGTCGTTCACAAGACGTGTACCGCGCATCATCCTGATTATGCTGATCCGACTCCCTGCAAGCAGAATATCAGCGTCTACTATGGCGATATGGTGTATGGTGGCGTAAGTTTTGCCATCATTGCCGACCGACAGTTCAAGAGCGGTCCCGAGCATGTGGAAACGGGCAGCGGCCGGGCCGACCATGTAATGGATCCCAACTTTGATACGTCGGTTCTTGATAAACCAGGACTGGTTCTATTGGGTGAGCGCCAGGAAAAATTCCTCGAACGCTGGTGTGATGACTGGCGGGCACACAATATTAAAGTCCTCTTCAGCCAGACCGTGTTTGCCGGCGTCGCCACACATCATGGCGGCTATGATGGTTATCTGAAAGCCGACCTGGATTGTGGCAGCTGGCCTCAGACCGCCCGGAACCGTACGGTCCAGATCATCCGAAAGGGAATGCCGTTACACATCAACGGGGATCAGCATTTGACATCGCTGTCACAGTATGGATCCGACGCACAGCGGGACAGTTGCTGGTCATTCTGTACGCCTGCGATCTCAGCCGGTTATCCGCGCTGGTGGCGGCCCGATGAAGTGGGGATGCCTCACGAAAACCGTCCGCAGCATGGACTGGCAAATACAGGTGAATTCATCGATGGTTTCGGGAATAAAGTGTATGTCTACGCTGTGGGGAATCCGGAACCGGCTTCTGAAAAGAATCGTTACGATCTGGCCCATCAAAAGGGGAGCGGGTTCGGACTGGTGCTGATAGATCCTGAAAAGAAAACGTATACCCTGAACAGTTTCCGCTTCCTGGTGGATGCGACCGACGGGAAAACGGCGAATCAGTTCCCCGGCTGGCCTGTGACGATTCACCAGAAAGAAAATGGTGGCGATAATCTGATTCAGTAAACAGATTCTGCGAATTTGACTTCTCTTTTTTAACCCGCCGGTGTCAGGAGATGGAGCGATGTGGAAATGTTTTGCGGTAACAGCTGCCCTGTTGGTTCAGTTTACTTCCGTTTCTTTTGCGCAGACGCGTGAAGAGAAAGTCAAACAGGATCGTGCACATGTGGAGTCAACCGGTTACTGGATCTATAATGATCTGGAGCAGGGCTTCCAGGAGGCAACAAAGTCGAATAAGCCACTGCTGGTTGTTCTGCGCTGTATTCCCTGCGAAGAATGTGTGAAGCTGGATGAACAGCTGATGGAGCAGGATCAGAGTCTCAAGCCGCTGATGGATCAGTTTGTCCGCGTGCGTCTGATTTCCACCAACGGCCTGGACCTCTCGCTGTTTCAATTTGACTACGATCAGTCGTTCGCCGTATTCATGTTGAATCCTGACCGGACAATTTACGGGCGATTTGGAACGCGATCACACCGCACGATGTGGTCGGAAGATGTTTCCATCACCGGTTTGCGAAAAGCCATTGCAGGCGCTCTGGAACTGCATAAGAACTATGAGAGTGTAAAAGCTTCGCTGGCGGGAAAACGGGGGACAAAGCCTCTGGTTGCCTCGCCGGAAAAGTTTCCGTTGCTGGCAGGTAAATATAACTCGCGAATCAACGAGAAGCAGAACATTGTGAAAAGCTGTATCCACTGCCACCAGATTGGCGATGCCCAGCGCGATTATTATCTACGCGATCAAAAACCGTTGCCTGATCAGATTCTGTTTTCTTACCCGCATCCCAAAATACTGGGGCTCATTCTCGACCCGCAGGAAAAAGCGACAGTGCAGAAAGTCGCTGCCGGTTCCATCGCTGCACAGGCCGGTTTTAAGCCGGGAGAGCATATTATCACTCTGGAAGGTCAGCCGTTACTTTCGATTGCCGACATCCAGTGGGTGCTGCAGCATGCGAAACAGACAGATCAGCTGGCGGCCCGCGTCAATCGCGGCGGGCAGGAACTTGATCTGACGATTGATCTCCCCAAAGGCTGGAGACGCAAGGATGATCTTTCCTGGCGCGTGAGCAGCTGGCCTTTGAGGCGTATGGTGCTGGGGGGAGCTGTACTGGAAGAAGCGACGCGGGAGGAACGCAAACAGATCGGACTGACAATGGCATCACCTGACATGACGCTCCGCATCAAACACCTGGGTCAGTACGGTGCGCATGCAGCGGCAAAGAAGGCTGGTTTCCGGAAAGGGGATCTGATCCTTTCCTACAATGGCAGAAAAGATCTGAAGCGAGAGACTGATCTGCTGGCGTATGGAGTGAACGAATTGAAGCCGGGCGAATCGGTTCCGGTGACGGTGCTGCGTGACGGGAAACAGCTGGAAATGTATCTGCCCCGCCAGGAATAAGTTCTCACGCTCACTCGTCTGACGGGTTCATCGCCAGGTCAGCGTTTTTGTCTGTCGGTTCCAGGCGTGGTCTTCGATATTCGTGCGCGTGGTTAAGGTAACTCCTGTAGGCGTGAGCTGCGCAACGGTCCAGCCTGTAGTAGAATGATCGGGATTGGCGACATAGGAAGTGGCCGGCGTATTGATAATGTGGATGCCTTTGTGCGCGGCATTGCTGCGATGATGAATGTGCCCGTGGATGTAGGCTTTGACCTGCGGCCGCGCGACGAGTAATTCCCAGAGTGCTTCCGAATCAGTCAGTCCGCCCGGGAAATGGACCGGGTCACCGCCCAGTCGCGGGTTATGATGGGTGACGATGATGGCCGGTTTGTCCGCATGCGCGTCGAGTGCGTCGGCCAGCCAGATACGTTGTTCTTTCCCGAGCGTACCCTGGGTGACCATCGTTTTGTGCAGTGAATCGAGCAGGAAGAAGTTGGCGTACTTTGTCTGCACGACGGAGATATGTCGCGACTTAACAGGAAGCGCAGCGGGTCTCTGTTCCTGCATCACTTCATAAAAGACATCGCGTTCATCGTGATTGCCCAGTGTGAGGTGTGTATCAATTCTGGCTTCCTGCAGTGGCTGAATCAGTCTGGCGAAGTGTTTATAATCGCCGGGTTGACCATCGCGCAGGGCCAGATCACCGTTAATCAGAACGCACGCGGGTTTTTGAGGAAGTTCCACCAGTTCACCGACGATCTCCCGCAGATGGGTGGGGATGGGAGAGTTCGCGGGATGCTTTTCGCCGATGTGGGTATCATTCAATATATAGACGATATCAGATTGCTGATCGCTCTGTTCCTTTGCCAGCAGGCCACTGGAACAGGTGACAAAGCCGGCTCCCAAAGTGAAAAGGAACTGACGTCGATTCTGCGCGGGTAGATGGACGGGCATGGCAGGACTCCCTGTATTGGATGATTTCGGGCAGGATGAATTCAGCAATTTGCTTTTATTATCGTAAACAACGGGTCCACTGTGTGAAACCGAAACTTGAGTTAATTTTGGGTGAGTGTGGATGTTGGTTCGAGCAGATACAGTGATTCGCGGCCCATGCGTTCGCAGATTCCCAGTGCTTCCGAGAAAGGGATATCCAGTCGTTCGACGCGATCAGGCGACATGAAAACAACCCAGCCGGACCAGGGATCCGGGGAACCGGGCAGATAAACAGAGACCAGCTTATCGTTCGTGCGTTCGGCTTCAAAGGCGATGCGGGTCATGTCATCCAGGCGAACGAGAACGGGCAGCATCTCCGGTCTGTTGTGATCGCCGCCGATACTGCCTTTCAGTTGCTCGCGGTAGATGGCGTAGCGGGGGAAGAGCAGGATCAGGTTCTTCTCAATCAATCGGGACAGGCTTCTCCCGATCGACCAGCGGGCCACCAGGCCGGCGGCAAAACACATCAGCAGCACGATACCCAGTGCGAGGCCAATCAGCAGGGTGATGCCGGCAGGCGTTTTCACGGGAATGTACTCGGAGAGGAACGTGGCGATGGAGAGCACGATGGGTACGATCTGTCCGACGAGCGCACCTATCACAATTAGGGGTAACAGAAAGATCAGACCGCCGATCGCGGTGGTTTTCAGGAAGCCGAAACTTTTTATAACGTGCTGTGACATGTCGGATCGTCTTTGCTGCAAAAATAGTTGTGAGTTCAGGGATTGGTTGATTCTGCCTGAGGCGTCAGTGTTTTCACAAGCGCATCACGGCGTTTCTGGAGTTCTGTCCGTTTCGCAGCCTGGGTTTGAATCAGGTTCTGTTTTTCGTGGGGATCGGTTTTGAGATCGAACAGAAATTCTTCGCCGGCAGCATCTTCGATGTATTTCCAGTCTCCCTGCCTTAACGCAGACCAGCGTCCCCGTTTCAGTTCGGCGTGGGAGCCGAGTTGCCAGTACAGTTCCCTGCTACCGACGGGTGTCTGGCCGGTCAGGAGTCCGGAGATGTCTTTTCCATCCAGGGTGAGCCCCCCTGTTTCCACATTGGCGAAATGACAGATGGTCGGGAACAGGTCCAGGGCCCAGGCGACTTCATTTGTTTCCGTTGCTGCTTTGATTTTTCCCGGCCAGCGGATGATGCAGGGCACACGAATACCACCTTCAAACAGTGTCGCCTTGGCACCGCGAAAAGGCTGATTATTGCCGCCATAAACATAGTCGCCGCCGTGATCGGTCATGAAAATAACCAGCGTATTCTGATCCAGACCGTTATTTTTCAGTGAAGTCATGACGCGTCCGATGCCATCATCGAGGGCAACCGTCATGGCGGCGAACTCGCGACGGACTTTATCTTTGATGGTTCCAACCCGTTTTAAATCATCACCGCGGGCCTGCATGATATTCACGGGGCTCTGATCGCCGGGGGACCAGCCTTTGCCGAAATGGGGCGCATTGTAGGACAGGAACAGAAAGAACGGTTTATCTGTCGTCTGCTGATCTTTCAGAAAGTGTTCTGCTTCTTCGGTGATGAGATCGGTAGCGTAGCCATTCTCGGAGACATGACGCTGGTTGTGATACCAGTCGGGGATATTGCCATAGGTCATCGTGAAGTAATCGATGCAGCCGCCGGTATGTCCGCGAAACAGGTCAAAACCATGCGCGGTGGGCAGAAAGGATTCCGTGCCATGCCCCAGATGCCATTTGCCGATCAGTGCGGTCCGGTAGCCGTTCTGCTGCAGGACCTCGCCGATGGTGGTTTCGCCGGGTTGAATGCCGCGCTGCTGATCGATATCGCTCATAAACATCAATGCGCCCAGCAGTTGATCTTGCGAGCGTGTCGGATTGCGGCCCGTCAGGATTCCGAAGCGGGAAGGCGTGCAGATTGCGGAAGCGGAATAGTACTGGCGAAACAGCAATCCCTCTTTCGCCAGTTGATCTATGTGGGGGGTTGGGATTTCACTGCCGTAACAGCCGACATCGTTGATGCCCTGATCGTCGGTGAAAATAATCAGCACGTTGGGCCGTTCCGCTGCCTGCAAGGGAGAGCAGAATGCGAACAGAGCGAAAACCAACATGAGAATAGAGCGACGGGGTGTATTTAACATCGAATTCCTGCCAGAGTGAGTGAAATCAACCAGAGGACGAAAGAGGTTCGTAGCATGGTCACTCACTATTGTGCATGAAAAGCGACTGTCAGGCAATGATGTCATGCACGACGTTGCCACCTTCTGTGCCCGTCAGTCGGAATTCACGGTTCCCCTGGTGGAAGGTCAGCCTGTCATGCTGCAGTCCCAGTTGATGCAGAATCGTAGCATGTAGATCGCGAAAATGGACTTTACCTTCAATGGCCCGGGCACCTGTCGGATCGGTTTTGCCATAAGCCAGGCCGCGTTTGATGCCACCGCCGGCCATCCAGAAGGTGAAGCCCCGGGCATTGTGTCCGGTCTCATCTTTCTTGTTTTCGGGAACAAGACCGGGGCGACCGAATTCTCCTCCCCAGACCACCAGTGTTTCCTCGAGCAGGCCCCGTTGTTCAAGATCTTCGAGCAGGGCGGCGATCGGGGCGTCCGTGGCTTTACAGTTCGCCGTCAGGTCGGCACGATGATTTTTATGTTGATCCCAGCTGCCATGATTGACTTCTATGAAGCGCACGCCTGCCTCGGCGAAGCGACGCGCCAGCAGACACTGGCGACCGAAGTCAGAGTCTTTGCAGGTTCCCACGGTTTTCCCCTGACCGACGCGATAACGTTCGAGAGTCGATTTGCTTTCCTGGCTCAGATCGAGCAGTTCGGGGGCGGCCATCTGCATGCGAAAGCCGAGTTCCATGGACTGGATAACGGCGTCGAGACGGCTGTCATCGGGACGCAGGGTAGCATGTTCACGATTCATCGCCTGTACGAAGTCAAGCTGGCGGCGTTTGACGTGCGCAGGCAGGTGATCGCTTTGAATGTTACCGATCGTGGCGGTGGACATATTGGTTGTGTTGAGGCCGATCGGGGTGCCTTCATAAACGGGAGGTAGAAACGCACTGGAGTAAACGGATGGCTTTTTCGGGTACAGACTGATAAAACCGGGGACATTCTGGTTTTCGGTTCCCAGGCCATACAGCACCCAGGAACCCAGGCTGGGGCGGGGCCGCAGACGATCGCCGGTGTGTAGCTGCAGAAATGATTGCGCGTGGTTGGTGATGTCGGCGTGCATGCCGTTCAGGACACAGAGTTTGTCGGCGTGTTTCGCGGTTTCGGGGAGCAGTTCAGAAATCCAGAGTCCACTTTCGCCGTGCTGTGAGAAATTGAAGACCGAGCCGGGATGCTTTTTTTTGCCGGTCTGCGGTTTATAATCAAAAGTATCCAGCTGGGCGGGGCCTCCGCTCATGCAGAGGAAAATCACACGTTTGGCGCGGGCAGGAAGTTGCGGGGCACGGGCAGACAGACTGGGAGTTACCGCAGAATCACTGGCGCCCGATTTCTGACCACACAGTGCGGAGAGTGCCAGGTAGCCGAAGCCGCAGGAGGCCGAACGTAACATTTCGCGTCGTGATATTCCGAGCATGAGGTCATTCCTCTGACTGTGATCGTGATTTCTTTGTAGGTTCAATTCTTAATCAACGTAGCGAAATTCGCTGGTGGTCAGTAATGCCTGGCAGAGTGTGGACCAGGCGATGAGCCGTCTCTGTGCTGTTTGTGATATCTCTGTTTTCAGACCCTGATCGAGATCCTGCAGCAGCGTCAGCGTTCGTTGCACTTCAAACGATTCGGGGACACGATTAAAAGCCCGCTCATAGACCAGGTTGATACGTTCCGTTTCAGTCAATTTTGGATCGGTCAGGACATTCCGGGCGAAAGCCTGTGACTGTTCGATCAGAAAATCGCTGTTCAGCAGAAACAGGCTTTGTGTGGGCAGTGTGGTTTCGTTGCGCTGGCCGACCGGTTTCGTGGAATCGGGCAGATCGAAGGCGGCCAACTGGGCCGGTTCGGAATGGCGCAGCATACAGAGATAAATGCTGCGATGGTTCGAAGGCAGGTGCAGGTTACCCGCGGTATTGACGAGTTCGTCTACATTGGCGATCGACGATCCCAGTCCGGGGTTCGGGTTGAGCTGACCGCTGGCTGCGAGGATGCTGTCCCTGAGGGATTCGGCATCGAGTCGGCGTCGATTGTGACGACAGAGGAGCCTGTTTTCCGGGTCGGCGTCAAGCACGTCGGCTTCGCAGAAGCTGCTCTGCTGATAGGTGCGACTGAGAACGATACTGCGAATCAGTTGCTTGATCGACCAGCCTTCGCTGCGAAAGCGGGTTGCCAGGTGATCGAGCAGTTCGGGATGCGTGGGGCGTTCGCCGTAGACGCCGAAATCATCGGGTGTGCGGACGAGGGCCTGCCCGAACAGATGCAGCCAGATGCGATTGACCATCACGCGCGCGGTCTGTGGATGATCATCTGCCGTAAGCCATTTTGCCAGTTGCAGGCGGCCACTTTGTGAAGCTGTGATTTTTGGCGAAGTTGTCATATTGCAGGCAGTGAGGAAGCCGCGGGGCACACTGGGTCCCAGTTTTTTGGATTCCCCTTTGATGTTGATTTTGCAGTCCGTGGGCTTTTTCTTTTCGCGCACGCCCATCGCCAGGGGAGTCCCCTCGGGATAGACGTATTTGGGTTTCTTTTTTCTCGATTGAACGCGTTCATTCATTACCGGTTTCGCTCCACTGTCCGGCGGCGCGACATAGTGGTGCTTCGCTTTCAGGACATGCAGGGGTGTTTCCGGTGCGGTTAAGGGTTGATGACCGGCGGCACCCCACATGGTATCGGTACTGAGAAAAATTCCCGCCATGGCGTAGTAGTCGCTGGTGGGAATGGGATCGTGTTTGTGATCGTGACAGCGGGCACAGGCGACGCTGAGACCCATCACGCCCGTGCTGACGACATCGATCTGGTCGTTGATCACATCCATATCAAAGTTGACGTTCATGGCTTTGGCAGGTTTGGAACCGAGGGCCAGAAAACCGGTGGCGATCAGCAGTCGGTCGCGGTCAGCGGGTGTTTCAGCAGGGAGCAGGTCTCCTGCGATCTGTTCGGTCAGGAAGCGGTCGTAGGGGAGATCGTTATTGAAGGCCTGGATGACATAGTCACGGTACCGCCAGGCATGGGGGAAAGTCGGGTTGCGGCTGAGACCATCGTTGCCATTCGATTCACCGTATCGGGCCACATCGAGCCAGTGCCGACCCCAGCGTTCACCGAAATGCGGAGAAGCGAGGAGTTCATCGACCAGCGTTTTTACCGCCGCCTGCTGACGACGCTGATAGTCGTCCAGAAAGGCTTCGGTCTGTTCCATCGTAGGAGGCAGGCCGATCAGGTCATAATATAATCGTCTGACCAACTGCATGGGTGTTGCGTCGTATGTGGGCTTCAGGCGGGCGGCTTCGATGCGGGCAAGCACGAACTGATCGAGCGGGTCAACACCCCAGTGCTGATTCTGAACGGCGGGGAGTTCGGGATTTGTGATCGGTTGAAAAGACCAGAGTGCGGGATCGGCGGATGCGGACACCGTATTCGGTTTTTTCGCGATGAGAGGTGCCTCGTCACGCGGGTCGGGGACTCCCATTTCCACCCATTTGACGAAGTCGGTGATCACTGCTTCCGGCAGTGGTTCGTTGGGAGGCATCTCCAGTCCGTCGTAGCGGAGTGCCTGGATCAACAGGCTTTCATTGGGACGCCCCTCCACAAAGGCCGGCCCTGACTCGCCTCCTTCGCGCATGCCGTCGCGTGTATCCATCCGCAGTTTGCCGCCCAGCTCTTCCGATTTCGCAGAATGGCAGGAGTAGCATTTTTTGACGAGTACAGGACGAATCCTGTTTTCAAAAAAGGCCCGCTGAGCGGGATTCATCTTCGCGTGTACGGGTTTCTGTGCGGTTGGACTTTCGGAGAAGGCAGGAGAAACCGGGCAGAACGCGATCGCGAGAAACCAGCAGGTGGCAGAGATCAAGGTGGTGAGCTTACGCATGGCCGACAGATTCTATGCAGGTAGGAGAAGTCGTACGCGTTCAGGTAAGGTCTAGTGAACAAGGATAGATCATACTTGGTTGATGCGTTTAAGTCAACAACTTAAATTGCCTCAAAAAACAGCTTGTTTTTAACATGATTTTTGGGTAATTGACACTGAAATGGTACAAAATTACCAAGAAAAACTACCAAGAAAATGAATGTCAGCATGAAGATAGTGAACATGATATGGGAGAGATCACGCCGTAAGGCATCTTAATCACTATTTGATATGCCCCCCGCAGGGGGCATGTCTTGCAATCCGCAGGATCTAATGAGAGTAGGACATACAAGAATCACATTTAGTAACACTATGATATGTTATAAAAAATGAAACCCCTGCCAGATGGATGACAGGGGCTTCAAAAATTTCAAAATTACAAAATTAAACGGACACCGCAAATGTCGATTAACACAAATTATAATAGTAGTTTCAATGCAAAAAATCAATCTGAATATCTCTGGTCGCAAGCCAAGCCCCGAACCTACTCCACCAAAAAAAATCCGACTTTTATCAATGGGCGAAGACAAAAACATAAATCATTTTTTCATTCCAGACAATCACATGTCGCTTTGTCTCAAGAGTATGCCAGATGTGCTGAATTTCGTCTCTGTGAACTAGATGATAACTTCACGATCTTCAAAGGTAACATAATGAATCCATTGAAGACAAAAATTCAATGGTCGCAATTTTTTAAACAGTTCAATAACTCCAGAAGAAATTACGAGTACAATCATAAAGTTAAAATTTGCTTCTTGGCAAAAATGCACATAACAAAAAGTAATTCGGCATCCCAGAGAGATGACATACATTATGATTTTATTGCTTTCACTGATGTTAATTTATCATCCAGACAATTATCCAGATTGATTAACACATGGATTATAAAAGCTGGTGGTCGTCCCAAGTGTGAGTGTAAGGTTATCCATGATCGAAGTCGGGATAACATTAGCAGGATATGTGATTACGTTATGAAGGCGACTGGAGACCCTCATTTTCTCCCACTGCCAGAATTAGCACGTCTTAAACTAATAACAAAAACACTTGGCGATTTTTGGGGCAGGTCAAAACAGGACATAGAACAAACGAGATATTTTAACGGTGAATTGGAAACTAATAAGAGACCATTATCAGGACGAAAGCAAGTTTGGCATTTATGGTGCAAATCTGTGTTTGGAAATGATGTTCCCAAGTATGAAACATCTGATTTTATCACACAAAAAAAGGTGATAAAAACACTCACAAATCAGCTAACGAGAGCTATTAGAGTTATAGTGAGTTGTTCTGCTTATTCCATTGACGTAAAATCCATCCTAAACACAGCCCACACAACGACTTGCGGCATATTTTTTACCCCTTTAAAAACAACAGGTAAACAGGAGAATTTAGCACTCAAGTATTACAGCTATATTGGCGATATTGATGAACAGATAGACAGACACCTGAGACCCTCTCCTGATTTACAAAAATTGTATTACGTGGGGTTTCGGGGTCGCTTATTAGGAGCGACTGACAAGCCCTTAATAATCAATGGCAAGCAACTGAATAGGTTATTAGATGTCTTCAATTGTCGTGTGGTAAAGCATCGTGCATTTCAGGCGATATAAAACAAAGGGGTATACCGTATATAAATCTGAGAGTCTATGTGTCGGTCGAGACGGCAACATGTACCTGTTATCGATGCAAAATTCAGGCATACCCCTTATGCCGTCAAATTGTGTGAGATAATTTGAGATGGGAATCCACGTTGGGTAGTGCGTAGATTTATCCCATCATTTTCTGGACGTTCTCCAATCAAATCCCAATCAAAATTTTAATCAATAAAAACAATATCTATCATCATGGGAAAATCACACATACATTTGGAAATGCCGTCTGAAATGAAGTCGGAAATTCAAGAACATGCGAGAGAGCAGGGTTTGACGCAAACCGCTTTTTTACGTCAGCTATTCTTAATGTGGAAGCAGGGTTTGCTTGAGCAAAAAATCACTCTTAAAAAACCAAGCCGAAAGTCACTTGGTTAAATCAGAGTCACACTTGATTCACATTGAATTCACAATGAAATTATTTAGAGTCACTCGCGAGTGACACATGTGTAATTTATAAGTGACCTGACAGTGACCATGAAAAAAGCCCCAAGTATTTAATTTAACACTTGGGACTTCTGGGACTTGCCTTATTTTCGTTTACTTGATTCCATATTTTTTTGCCACTATAACCAACGCTTTGTCTAATTTTTTAACTTGCTCAGGCGTGTAATTGACAATGTAATGACTACCATGTGTGCCAGATGCTTTCTCACAACGGTACAACCTTGATTCTTCTTCTCCTACTAAATCTTGGATTTCCTGAGCAACAGTTTTTCTTAACGCCTTGTGTGATGGTAGTCCATGTTCGTCTTTAAATGCTTTGAATTCTTTAATCAATTTTTGTTGATGCGGCATCGGTACAAGATATTCAAGACAATTTTTTGTTTCACTCCACAGCTTCCATGTACCAACAAGTTTTGATTTATTCTGATTTTTAACTCGTCCTGCAATGATGTAATCGTCTTGGATTATGTCAGGAGATAATGCAGTAATATCACTCCAGTAAAAACCACAATTAAGCCCCAACAACAAAGATGTTCTCACATTGCCAGTAGCATGTTTTAGAGCAGTTTTAACTTGCTCGAAACTGTATTGAATTTTTTGTCCCTCTGGTTTTTTGTAATGCAATTTCCTACGCAAAAAACCAAACGTCAAATTGTGGTCCGCTTCGATGCCAGATAGTAAACTCCTCAGTTCAACTTCTCTGTTATATTTTGTTCTCTCATTCCAGTTGTCGTTTTCTTTCACACGTTCAATATATTCCCTGTAATGTGAGACATTGATTTTTTTCACGTCGATATCACCAGTGATCGAAAAAAATAAATCACATGATTGTTTGGGTCCATGTGGTCCCGTTTTCAATCGAGACATGTGAGACTCAATTTCCTTTGATAATCTGCCATGAGTTATTTTTGTTGATGATTCAAAAACTTTGGAATTCAAAGTTCGAATGGCCAGTTCATCATTGGCGACACCATTTAATTCAGCCTGCCATTTTGCGTCAGGGTGCAATACATGGATGTCTGGCTCATCACTCCACACTGGAGTATTGATAGCATCATCCAAGAGAAGCCCCATATCGTCCACAGGTCGTCCCTGTGCTGTCAGATGCTCAATTATCCGCTCAATTGATCTAATACGACTCTGGAGAGGACTAGCGGCTCGTCTGGCTGAGATATTAGATTCTTCTAGCTCCTGAAGGTATCGCCGCCAGTAAGGTAGTGAATCTCTCTTGGTGGGTGGGATTTCAATCCCATACATTATGCTCAACTGGCGAACACTTTTATGGATTCGCTTACCCTTAATTCGCCACAAATTAGTTTTTGGATCAAAGGTTCCTGTGTTTTTAACTCTCACGTCTATCATCACAATCTCCCACTATTCCCGATATCAAAAAACAATAAATTTACCAAGAAATCTACCAAGTGAGGCAGATTACCAAGAGGGTTTTTTTAACGCAAACCCTATTTTTCAAGGCGTAATTTTGTTGTTTCGGGTGTAGTAGTGGGATTGAAAGCGGAGTCAACAACCTTAAGATTCTTTCGGCGTGGGAGAGAGACAAACGCCAGACTATTGGTTGCTGGGCCTGATAAAGTCTTAATCGCTAAGGTTTACCTGATTGATGTGATGTGCTGTTCTGATAGGATTGTGATCTGATTCCTACCCTGGCGCGTTCTGACAGAGAGTGAACAGCGTGATAACAACATACGACGTGATTATTGTGGGCGGTGGCGGCAGTGGACTGGCGGCGGCGGTGCGGGCACTGGAGCAGGGAGCACGCGTGCTGGTGCTGGAGAAGCAGTCCCAGCTGGGGGGTACGACGGGGATGGCCATCGGTTCGTTTACCGCAAATAGAACGAGTCTGCAGAGTGCTGTCGGTGTGAATGATAACGCGGACGATCATGAGGAAGACGCCGGCAAGTTTGCGGCTGTGGAAGTGGAAGCGCACAACAACAGTGAGCTGAGGCGGTTTTTCCTGGGGGAGACCGCGGAGACGCTGGAATGGCTGCGGGGCATGGGGCTGACTTTTCATGGCCCCAATCCGGAACCGCCGAACCGGGTACCGCGCATGCATAATATTGTGCCGAACGCGAAAGCGTATATTGCCGCGTTCCAGGCAAAGATCATTCGGCTCAAGGGGACAATTGTCTGCAGTGCGCCGGTGGTGGAACTGGTGTCTGACGGAACGCGGATTACGGGAGTCGTCGCGGAAATCGAGGGGACCCGGACTTCGATCACTGCGAAACGGGGGGTGGTTCTCGCAGCCGGCGATTATTCCAGTGCACCGGAGATGATCGGGCGATTCAAGGGAGATCGGTTTAAAACGATTGAGGGTGTGAACCCCAAGGCGTGTGGCGACGGACATCTGCTGGCAGAGCGGGCGGGGGCTCAACTGCTGAATATGGACATCACGTACGGGCCGGAACTGCGGTTTGTCCCGCCGCCCGGAGATCCATTTGAACAACTGCTGCCGACCAGGGGGCTCTTCGCAAAACTGCTGGGACGACTGGTGCCTCTGCTTCCGCAGGCGATCATCAACTTGCGGATCAAACGTCTGCTGTTGACGTGGCAGCATCCGGAGAATTCGCTGTTCGACGATGGTGCGATCCTGGTCAATGCAGAAGGACAGCGTTTCTGTAATGAGACCGATTCGCCGGCACGCGAGATTGCGATTTCCGAGCAGCCAGGAAAAGCGGCTTATATTCTGTTAGACGAACGAATTGCCGCGTTTTACAGCCAGTGGCCCTACTTTATTTCGACTGCGCCGAAAATTGCATATGCTTATGTGGACGATTATCTCAGGCTCCGCCCGGATGTGAGTGTGGCCGGGGATTCGCTGGAAACAGTCGCAGCACAGCGGGGGATCAATGCAGTAAATTTGAAAGAAACAGTGCAGCAGTTCAACCAGTATGTTACCGGGGCACAGTCTGACGCGTTTGGTCGCACCGATGATGAATGCCCGCTGACCGGGAAACGCTGGGTGTTACTGGGGCCGGCGAAATCGTATTTCACAACAACGGAAGGGGGCGTGGCGATTAACGCGGGACTGCAGGCACTGGATGAACGCGGGCAGCCCATTCCCGGCTTATATGCGATCGGCAGTAACGGCATGGGAGGCCAGATCCTGTGGGGCCACGGACTGCATATCGCGTGGGCGATTACCAGCGGTCGACTGGTGGGGGAACTGCTGGGGAGGGAATTAAATCAAAACAGGGAGTGAACAATGTCTGAGTGACAGGAAACAGAGATCTAAACGGTGGATTCACGGCAGTACCTGCATATCGCTATAACGGACATCATCGCTTCAGGTATTCTGTCGGATCTTCGACGTAGACTGAGTTATTCGTGCGACAGGGGTGCCGCTTGAACAGGTTTCTCCAAACTATTGTGGATGTCTGTTTTTCCCTCTATTGAATTGCTTAATTCCATGACGCGGGCTTTGGTCTCAGGATCTTTTTTCCACCCGGTCTGTCCCGACAGGTAAAGTAACTCACGCATTTCGGCAGACATCGGCTGCATGTTTTTATTCATCGGCGTCAGGGGGACTCCTTCAACGTCGATCTGGATCTCCTGATGTGTCAAAAACAAAATCGCGATCAGAAAAGCAAACAGGCCCAGGGAGAGAGTGATCGGTCCGGACAGTAACGAACCCAGCAGCAGGCATACACGGGAGAGCATGACGTACCTTCATTAATGGAGAATGGATTTGATGTGCCTGCAGGATTCATATAATTAATTCTGTGTTATTTATTTCGAATGAAAATAAACAGAATGAAGATCAGCTGTCTTTAGCTTCAGATTTGACATAAATAGATGGTTTATGTGGCCTTGAGTATAGCTCAACTGGATGCATAAGCAACCATTAATATGATTATGTTTGTAAATTTTAAGAATACGGGAGAGAGCGTCAGTTCAGCTGGTTTTATAGTAGTTTACACAATGAAATCTGTGGCGCGGATACGATACAGCCAGTCTTCGCATCCCGCCTGGTCGAAGCGGCTGCCATCGCGGTGGGCACCGATTTTTTCCATGGCACGCTGGGAGCGGATATTGCCAGGGCCGATGAGGAAGATCACGGAATCGACAAAGCGAAAAGCGTGCTGCAGCATGAGATGTTTCATTTCGCGATTATAGCGGCCGCCCCAGTGGGAACGGGCCAGGAAGCTCCAGCCGATCTCAATTTCAGACGCGTCCGGGTCATATCCGTTAAAACGTGAGGAGCCGATAATGGTTTCTGTACTGTTATCAATCGCGACTAAGGCACCGCCGGACTCCAGCGATTTCTGAAACAGTTTTTGAAATACCGGTTCCTGGTATCGTGTGCGGACGGGATGCTGTTCCCAGAGAAGGGGGTCCGAGGCAACGGCATACAGGGCAGCATAGTGCTTTGTCAAGCTATAAATTGAGGGTTGGGGGTGTTGTTTACGTGCTC
>NZ_CAXAVM010000115.1:0-22510 GCF_963972345.1 uncultured Gimesia sp.
GATATCGCCGAACAGCTGAAAGAAGAAGTGGTCAATATCTCGCATCATCTGGGGATTTTGTATCATGCGAGACTGGTGACGAAACGCAAGGAAGGTCGCTTCGTAGTCTACAATCTGCATCCGGACGTTTCCGCTGTCAGCAAAGCCGGAAAACAGCATCTGGATTTCGGCTGCTGCCGCCTGGAAGTTCCGGATAAATAGTCGCATTCTGAATAGAGAGGTGTGTCCCATGCCTGCAATAATTCAGATCAAACGCATTTATGAAGAGCCAGCTGACTGTGATGGCGAGCGTGTTCTCGTAGATCGACTCTGGCCGCGCGGCGTAAAAAAAGAAGATGCTCACGTCGATCTCTGGCCTAAAGAACTGACTCCCTCGAACGATTTGCGAAAGTGGTTCCACGCTCATCTGGATCAGTATTCTGAGTTTATCAAAAAGTATCAGAGTGAATTGAAATCACAGACGGAGCAGGCGGAACAGTTGCTGCAGAAAGCGGATCAACGCCGAATCACCCTGTTAACCGCTGTGAAAGAACCGGATCAGAGCCATGTTCCGGTGTTGAAACAGTTTCTGGAAATGCTGGATTCCTAAGAAGGTTATCCGCTTCTGAGCCATTGACACTTCGGGATGAAATGTGTAATATGGCAATATAGCCATGAAAGAAAAGACCCGCGAACAATACGAAGCACGTGCCAAAATTGCGAAAGCGATGGCGCATCCCAGTCGACTGCTGATGCTGGATCTGCTGCAGAAGCAGGAGATGTGCGTCAACGACATCTCAGAGAAAGTCGGCGCGGATCAGTCGACAGTTTCCAAGCATCTATCAATTCTCAAGGACGTTGGCCTGGTTGGTTCTCGTAAAGAGGGAACCCTCAGCTATTACCGTGTGACATGTGGCTGCCTGGATGGGTTCTTCTCCTGTATGGAAACCGTGCTCTTATCTGACCTCGAAGGTCGTAGACTGTCAGTGAAATAATTTTTTTAATTCAAATATGGCGATATTGCCAATATGGAATATAAGGGGCATGCCGATGGGGAAGGAAACCCTGATCAATGCGTCGACTCAGCCTTTTGATATTTTCGGGCGTGATTTTGTGCATGTTGATTTTTCTGATGCCAACAGGAGTTTCTCAGAACAGTATCCATAAGTCACTGAACCAGACTTACGAAATACTACGGGCACCTGATGTAAACGCAACAATACCAGAATTAACTCATTCAGAATGGCATAGTACAGCAGAATGGACCATCCAAACAGATCAGACCTGGAAAGAATATCGGGCATGGTTGCTCAATCAGATCGGTGGCACATTCCGCATCCTTTCAGAAACAAAATATCAGATCAAGTTACGAAAAACTTTTCACTCGGAAATACATGATATCAAGCTGATTGCGGATGAAACAGATGAAATGATCCATGTCATATATCGTGTGTCACTCTGGTAAGGTTGCGAAAAGGCAAGTGGATGACTGGTTTTGTCTCTGTCTCATACCGAAGTCGAACAGGACGCTTTAATTCAATAAGGAATACCAATGGGTAAACCGATGGTTTTGTTTCTCTGTACTGGAAATTCTGCGCGAAGCCAGATGGCAGAAGGGTTTCTGAGGAAACATGCAGGAGATGTTTTTGATGTTCATAGTGCTGGATTGAATCCTCAAGGAGTCCATCCTCTGACGATTCAGGTAATGGAGGAAATTGGAATTGATATTTCAGGACACCAGTCAAAATCCCTCACTCAATATCTAGGAAAAGCAAGTCCTAAATGGGTGATATTTGTGTGTGAGAGAGCAGAGGATTCCTGTCCCCATCTGTGGCCATTTTCACTTCAGTCAGAATCCTGGAAAATTGAAGACCCTGTCGATACGACAGGTGACGAACTGGAGCAACTCATGAAATTTCGGACTGTGAGAGATCAGATCGAAACACGGATACTGGACTGGATCAATAAAAAGAGAATTATTTCAGAAAACGAACATCAATTTGAGATCAAGGAGTAAACACAACGATGAGTAGTCCCAGTGAATGCCCACCGCTTGAGACCAAAAGCATGAGCCTGTTTGAACGATACCTGACGTTATGGGTGGGGCTGTGTATCATTGTGGGGATCGTATTAGGTAAAGTCGCTCCGGGGGTTGCTCAGACACTTGATGGGATGGCAATCTATGTGAATGATGCGCCTGTGATCTCGATACCAATCGCGGTCTGCCTGTTTTTCATGATGTATCCCATCATGGTGAAAATTGATTTTGCTGAAGTTTTGAAAGCAGGGAAAGCAGTTCGCCCTGTAGGCCTGACTTTGTTTATCAACTGGGCTATCAAACCCTTCACGATGTATGCGATTGCCAGTTTTTTTCTGGGAACTTTGTTTCTGACTTTTATCGGACCGGAAGCAGTGGACTATGTCAAAATGCCTTTTGGTGCCGACCTTGCAGTCGGAGCCGAATATGGTTCCGGCAAAGTAGTCCTCGTCGATGGCGTGAAAATGCTGGAAGTACCGCTCTGGAGAAGTTATCTGGCAGGTTGTATTCTACTGGGCATTGCTCCCTGCACCGCGATGGTACTGGTCTGGGGATTTCTGGCCAAAGGAAACGATGGTCACACACTGGTAATGGTAGCCATCAATTCCTTAACGATGCTGGTGCTGTACGGGCTGTTGGGAGGTTTTTTACTCGGCGTGGGAAAATTGCCGGTTCCCTGGCAGGCTTTATTGCTGTCGATTGGTGTTTATGTGGCCCTGCCACTGGTGGCAGGCTTCTTTTCCCGTAAATGGCTGATTGCTACAAAAGGAGAAACATGGTTTCGAGAGAAGTTTCTTCACGTGTTAACACCGGTCACGATTGCCGCATTGCTGGTGACATTGATTCTGCTATTCTCTTTCAAGGGAGAGACGATTCTAAGCAATCCCATGACGATTGTCTGGATTGCCATCCCCCTGTTTATCCAGACCGTTGTCATTTTTGCACTGGGGTATCTCCTTTCAAAAGTGATGGGACTGACTTACGAGAGTGCCGCCCCCACCGCGATGATTGGTGCTTCGAACCATTTTGAAGTCGCCATCGCGACAGCAACCATGTTGTATGGACTCTCGTCAGGAGCAGCACTGGCTACGGTAGTGGGAGTCTTAATCGAAGTTCCCTTAATGTTAATGCTGGTGAAATTTTGTGTCAGAACACAAAACTGGTTTCCACATCAGGGTGTGTCCGATGCTTTGGAAGCAACAGCGACTGTTACTGCGAGAGAGTAAAAATCATGAAAAATGAAACGCATAAAGACTGTTGTGGAAACATGTTTCCCGACAGCCTGCATTTGAAAGATAATGTACCGAACGAGGGTAAAGTGTTGACAGTGTGGATGAAGACTCCCCAAGGGAGCGTTCTACCTGTTCACTCTGATCGCTCGGTTGAAATAAATTATGATCAGTGGGAAGAGTGCCAGAAGTGTGCTGATTTCGAGAGTTGCTATAAACTCAGTATGGCGAAAATTGCTTTGGAATCTGCTGTAGCCAGTCAATAAAAAATAAATGAAATAGTTAAAGGACTATCAGAAATGAAACATGTTTTAGTATTATGTACCGGTAACTCCTGTCGTTCCCAGATGGCGGAAGAACTCTGGGAAACACTGGGCGCGGGTGAATGGCAGGCGGAATCTGCGGGCTCTAAACCTTCCGGTTATGTGCATCCGCTGGCGATTGAAGCCATGCGTGAACTGGACATTGATCTGTCCGAGAACACCAGTAAGCATCTCGACCAGTTTACCGATCAGCAATTCGACCTGGTGGTCACCGTCTGTGATAACGCGAAGGAATCGTGTCCCGTCTTTACCGGTGCTACCCAGACATTGCACTGGCCCTTCGATGATCCCGCGGATGCAACGGGAACCGATGAAGAGAAAATGAAAATGTTCCGCCGCGTACGGGATGAAATCAAAACCAAAATTCAAAACTATCTGAATAACTGAATTCTTAATAGAAAAGGAGTCACACAATGAATCAAAAATCAGCAGCCGAATTTCCCGGCCAGTTTCGCGTGCATATTGCGTTGACCGTTTCAAATCTGGAACAGTCAAAACAGTTTTACGAAGTTCTGTTGGGAGTTTCACCGAGTAAGGAACGTCCGCGGTATGCCAAATATGAACCGCAGGATCCTTCCGTCAATCTCACTCTCAATGAAACAGACGAGGCCGTTCAGGTTGAAGGGGGCTCGGCTCACTTCGGAATCCAGGTCAAATCGGTGGAGGAGGTTCACGCTGCCATCGAACGCTTTAAAGCTGCCAGAATTCAGACCATCACCGAAGAAGCAACCACCTGTTGTTACGCGGTGCAGGACAAGGTCTGGGCTGTCGACCCGGATGGTCACAAGTGGGAAGTCTTCGTGGTCCTCGAAGCGGATGCAAAAGATGAACTGTATGCACAGTCCGGTTGCTGCGGACCGGAAATGGTGACGTTGAAAGACTGTAACAGTTCACAGTCTAATCCTGCTTAAGGTCAACCCACTTTGCATTGTAGATGGTCCCCTTATTTTTGTTGGGAGAGGCATCAAAAAGCAGATCTTTCTCTGGTTTGGCAAAGTCGAACAGTACGACCGTTTCTGCGTCTGATTTGAAACGGTCTGCTGGTTCGAATTCTTTGTCATAGCGGGCAACTTTTGAGATGCGAAACATCCGCATGATGCCTTTCGCGAACAGACCCGCTGGTTTGGTTTGTGTCTCTTTCCATTTTTCCTGCGCCCCCAGAAAGAACAGCCGACTTTTATCAAAGGGACCGGGAGCGGGAGCAGAAGCCTGGTGGATCAGTTTGCCGTTCAGATAAAACGACTGTTGTAATTCAGAGTAGACCATCGCAAAATGATCCCAGCCTTCAATCGAATTGGGATCGACGGGAATGGAGTAATTTGTGCCGTTATCGCTTTCCCAACCTGCGGAATGCTGAGTGGCACGAAGGGAAATCCAGATGCTGTTTTCCGGGTCCCCCTCTTTTCCCTGGCAGCAGATCCGTCCTGACCAGTCTTTGACCCAGGCTTCAATCGTGAATTCCCCATAGTCTTCGAGTTTGATATGGGGAAAGGTGACGTAACTGGATTTACCGTCAAATTTCAGGCCGTAGTACTCGCCTTTTGTCTGTTTCGGTTTCTGTGCAACGAGTCCAGTTGAAAGTACGGTAGCACAATATAAGAAAAGCGAGATCAACAAAAGAGTTGCAGATCGCATGAATTTGTTCCTGTTACATAGTAGCAGATGAGCGCCAGTGCTGGAAATCTGTCCTGTTTCTTCTCATCTTACTCAGGCTGCAAAACTTCAACAGACGTCTGTCGCAAAAAATCCACAATTTATCGTAACTTAACAAAAAGTAAGTTTAATGTTTTTAGGTTATGCAAATGTCAAGGTGCATGTGTCTGCATAGGAATCAAAGCGGCATTCTTCTGCCATCCAGGCAGGAATCGCAGACTGCTCATACAGCAGGCGCACCGCTTTATAGCGACAGATTTCACAGGGAGTGAACCGGTAGATGACCATCGCCAGCCGGGAGCGGTCTGCCATCGGATTTTCCCTTAGCACTTCGACCAGATCACCGAGCACACTGTGGATTTCCCAGACATCGTGGGGCAGTGTGAGTGCCGCCAGCAGTCTATTATCGTCACCAGGCTGGTAATTTCTGATAAACAGACTGAAGAGATAAACAGGGTGGTTCTCGTTCAACTGCCGGTTAGCAAACTCGCGGATTTCGGGATGTGAATTATTAGCGAGTGCAACCCAAGCTCTCCGCTGCAATTCAGGATCGGGATGTTGGCAGAGTTCAATCAGGCGGGAGTCGAATTCGGGGAGTGCCCGGTTGGAAAAGACTTTGAGCAGGTTGAGGAGAATGGCTGGCTCCTCGCTGGACTTGAGCGCCTCGATGACCACGTTTAACTCTGCCGGGTTAGCCTGTATTCCCCACCTGCGAATCCAGTGACAGTTTGTCTCTCCCAGAGCGGCCTCGAGAACCGTTTCGACGGAAGTCTCTTCGGTTTGCTGGCGCTGTTGCTTTTTATGGTGACGCTGTTTCTGCTGTTTTCGCTCAGCCCTCTCTCGTATCTGCTGTTGCCAACTCTCAAAGAATCTGTTGAGATCCGGGTCAGACGTGGAACTCAGTAATTCCCGGATTCGTGTTTCCCCGATAAGTTCGCCTGCTTCTCTGAGAAGTGACTCCTCGGGCCAATCCCAGTCGATTTGTTCTAGTTGTGCTCCTCTGGATTTTGCGGCACATAGAAAGCCGCGTTCTCCCTCCAGTGCCAGCAGTTCTGATTCCCCCAGAAAATCATAGTCTGTTGCTGCGAGTGGTTTTTGAGTGACGATCTGATACAGCAGATCTCGAAACGTGGCATCGCCGCTGGCAGCATAGTGTTGTGCCAGCTTGCATAACTGTCTGGCGTTTTCCGGATCAGACAGATTATGTAGTGCGTGCAGCAGCGGGACGCGGATCGCGTTACGAAAGCCGGCGGCGTTGATGATTTCCCACAGCCAGCCGCCTCGCGGTTCTTCGCACATGCGGTCATAACGCAGGTCCTGCAGACACGCTTCCTTAAGTGGTGTCTCAGTAAGGATTCCCTGTTCTGCCCAGAGCCGGGCCCGTCCAAGACCTTTTGCCAGCGCATCGCGCTGCTCGGCAGGTGTGGGGACGGGCGGAGGTGAAACGTCTGAATAGTTCAATCATGTTCCTTTCTGATGAGCCAGTCGGACCCGGACCAGGAGATCATTCAACGCTTCACTCGAACCTGGATTTTCTGGCAGGCTGGTGGTTTCCATCGCCTGTTCCAGTTCGTCCACGAGCCGCTGGTACTCGCGTCTATGGAACTGCATGTCGGCGGCGTCCAGCGTAGAGCGTTCCGTCCCTTCCAGCTTGCGTTCGATCAGTTCGGGGATGTAAGACAACTGCGCCTCTTCGTTTAAGTGGATCAGATTGGGTTCCAGTTGACCGGAGCGCATCAGATGCAGACCGGTGAGCAGGACACGATACACGTAGAGCAGGGGTTTGACCCGGGGCGGATCTTCCTTCTGGAACAGTTTCCACTGTGTGGCCGCGAAACCCAGATAATGATATGCGTGATACTTCGTTACACAGCCGGGGGCCAGCGCTTTCAGCTCTTCATACTCGGGAGTGGTGTGCAGAACCAGCGGCGAGAGCAACTGTTCCAGCACGTAGCCATTCTTTTTGAGCATGAGTTGAAAGAACTTACCGACATCGTGTGTGACCAGGTCGATTTCCAGACCGTTATCAACGCGCGAACGTTCGACCGTCACCTGCCCCTCTTTCATACCGATGATTGTCTCCAGCGGCAGCAGATGCACGCCGCGGAGATCGTAATCGGAATCAGGAGAAGGAAAGCCGTAGAGATGCGATCCACTGATAGTGGCAAACAGCAGAGGATAAGGATGTTCCTTGAGCTGTTGTTCAAGTCGAAGATCAAAGTTCATGATGATTCCTTTAAAGGAACAGGATGAAATTCATGAATGACGTCAATCGTTCCTGTGATATATCGATTGAATTCTTGCAGATCTTCTGATGGAATCCAGTATTCTTTTAAATCGCGACCACCTGCTTCCTGGGGCTCATATCGGCTCAGGTACTCAAACTCGACATCGAACTGCAGCACATAGCCGACATATCCAGAATTGGGATCTTTTGTGTTCCAGTCACGCGCGATCATGATCGCATACTCTTCCGTGAGCACAGGATAAAAAATCGGTTGCCAGTATAGCCGAGGTGGAAACTCTCTCCAGCCGGACGCCTGTATTAAATCGAGTTCCTGTTGCCCGACAGGTCGAAAGAGTGTGACAGTTTGTTTTCCATTCATGGCAGTTCTTCCTGCGTCGCCAGTCGACGCGCTTTGATGAGATAGTGATTCGCAGTTTCATAGTCGGGCCGGGCCGGCAGGCTGGTCTGTTCCAGCGCCTGCTCAAATTCCTTGTGTAGACTCTTCCGCCATTTTTCGGTCTCTTCCCAGGCGACTTCACCCCGCTTGATGGCCAGCAGCTGTTCCCGGTGGGGTCCCACGTCGACGACGACATAGCCTTCGCGCAGAAGCGTGATTCCCGAGATCAACAGCCGGATCAGGTGCATCACATGTTTCCATTTGACTTTCCCCTGGTTCCTGATGTCGGTCTGCATCTTTTTGAACTGCGACATCACATAACCGTTGTAGGTCTGATAGACGATGCGCGTCAGAAAGATATCCCGCAGATCCAGCAGTTCCTGGCCGAGGGGTGTGACCTGTTCAACCAGGGGAGTATAGAGGCACTCCAGTACGTTCGGGTTCGCTTTCAAAGCCAGTACCAGAAACTTCTGCAGTTCCCAATAGGTTTCCTGCGTTTCGTGACAGTCGAGTTGTTCGGGAATGCCGTACAGCGACCACTGCAGTTCCGCGGGCGGCAGGTAGACGCCGCGATAATCGGTGTCGGACTGCTCATCCTCCAGACCAAAGGCCCGGGAGCCAATGATGCACTTGAAGATCACGCGGGAGAACAGGTCACTGCGATTCGCGTTGATTTCGCTGTTGCCGATCTCCCCCTCTTTGAATTGGGCGAGCAGTGTCAGTTCGTCCGCTTTGAGAGCGACTTCGGCTCCATCAGGAAATTTAACGCGATACGAGTGATCCAGGTCACGCGGCGCACGCACCACCACACCGACCGATCCCCGCGGATGCTGCGTGCGACCGTTCGGCCCGATGATATCCCGGACTGTCACCACCTGTGTGCCATCAGAATAGATCAGGTTCGGCTGATAGTGAACTCGCTTGTTCATGGTGTCACTTCCTGTTTCCCTGTCGGGCGATCAATTACAGTCGGGGATCAACGGGCTCACTTTCCAACGCCAGTACCCCGAACACACATTCATGGACCCGCCGCAGCGGTTCCCGGTTCACAAATCGTTCCAGGGCTTCAATGCCCAGGGCGAATTCACGCTGCGCCAGCGACCGTTTGCGGTTCAGCCCCCGTTTACGCAGGCGAGTCAGATTTTCATCCGCGTCGTAATCCGGACCATAGATGATCCGCAGATACTCTTTCCCCCGGCACTTGATCGCAGGTTGCACCAGTCCTTGTGTGCCTCGCTGAATCCATTCCAGGGGTTTGACTACCATCCCTTCTCCCCCAGTGCCTGTCAACCCCGACCACCAGTCGATACCAGCCTGCACGCTGTCATTGTCGGTCAGATCGACTTTCAATGACGACGTCGCCAGCAGCAGTTTCTCATCCTGCTTACAGATGCGTGCGATGGTCTGCATGTGCCAGTGGTGATTCTGGTTGATATGGACTCTGCCTTCGGTGGCCAGCAGGTGAAACGGAGCCAGCTTCAGATCATCCAGATTTTCCACGGGCCAGCAATAGTGGCGATAGGCGCGCACGAAATCCTCGATCGCAGTCTGCCGGTTACGGAAGTGGGTTGTGATTTCTTCGGCATGCGATGCTTCGTCAGCAGTGAGCCGTGCTGTTGCCTGGTCCAGCGCAGCGACGACCGGGGGCAACGCCGCTTTTCCCGCGGCACCCACTGCTGCGTACTGCGACTGCAGCAGCGCCTGTGCTTTGGCAGACCAGGGCATCAACTCGCAGTCGAAGCAGGCCCAGTCCGTCTGGAACTCATTCCAGAAATCGGCGGCACTCAATGCCTGGCGGACCCGTTCCAGGAAGGCGGCTTCCAGTTCGGGCTGATTGAAGAAACGCCGGCCCGTCCGTGTGTAAACGATACCACATTCCGCTTCCTGTACTCCAAATCGCTGCCGGGCTGTTTCCTGATCGCGACAGACCACTACCACCGCACGCGAGCCCATGTGCTTTTCTTCGCAGATGACCTGAGGGATTCCCTGGGTGCGAAAATACGCAAATGCTTCGGCCGGATGTTCCAATAGCCCCGGTTCTGTTGTAGTTTCTGGCGGGGACATCGTCGGAGGCAGGTAGATCAGCCATTTCGGATTGGCAGCGAAACGGCTCATGACTTCCAGGGCCGCGGTCGCGTTTTCTTCACGGATGGTGATGTTCGTCTGCAGTCGCGTCGAAACAATCCGCTTGCCAGTGACATCCTGCAGATCGAGCAGGTCGTCGTGCTGCTGCTGAGCGGTTTGCTCTGTATCTGTTGCATCCCGGTACATAGGTTTTGCGTATTCGCAGTAGACTTCTTTCGCTGGTACTGAAACGAACTCTTTTTCCGGATAGCGGAGTGCCGTCAGGCGACCACCAAAGACGCAGCCCGTGTCGATGTTCACGGTCCGGTTGAGCCATTCCGGATCGGGAACAGGAGTATGACCGTAGACCACGTGCGCAGCGCCCCGGTATTCGGCGGCCCAGTTGTAGCGTACAGGAAAGCCGAATTCGTCGGTTTCGCCTGTCGTCTCGCCGTAAAGAGCGAACGAACGGACTTTCCCCGAGCCGCGTCCCTGCAGGTCCTCTGTCATACCAGCATGGGCCACGACGAGTTTTCCCTGGTCCAGCACGTAATGACTGATCAGGCTGTCGAGGAACCCGGCCAGCGCCTGGCAGAACGGTTCCCGCGTCTCTGTTGGCAGCGCTTCGATTTCAGCGACCGTCTCTGCGAGGCCGTGCGTCAGTTTGACATCTTTCCCTTTGAGCTTGCGGAGCAGTTTCATGTCATGGTTGCCCGGAACGCAGAGTGCCGTCCCCTGCTGGATCATATTGCGCACGATGCAGACCGTATCCAGTGAACGCGGACCCCGGTCGACCAGATCGCCCAGAAAAATGACCTTGCGACCTGTGGGATGCGCATAACAGGCATCGCCCCACAGGGGATCTGCTTCCAGAACGGAGGTTGGCGCATAACCCAGTGCTTCGAGCAGCACCTCCAGTTCGTCACAGCAGCCATGAATATCGCCGATGATGTCGAAAGGACCCTGTTCCTCGCGACGGTCATTCCAGAGGGGGACTCGTTCCAGGCGGGTCGCGTCGATCTGTTCGAGCGAGTTCATTTCAAACACATGGCGGAAGCCCTCGCGACGGAGGCGTTTCAGGTTGCGTTTTAATTGCGATCGCTGGTTGCGGACCACGTGTGATCCAAATGAGCGGTCGGGCCGTTCCTGGTTCCGCGCATGACAGATCTTTTCGGACAGGTTGAGTACGATGGCGACCGGCAGAAAGTGGTATTTCCGCGCCAGTTCGACCCACTGTGCCCGGGCCTCCTGCTGGACGTTGGTGGCGTCCACAACCGTCAGTCGCCCGGATTTCAGGCGTTGGGAGACGATGTAGCCCAGCAGATCGAAGGCTGCTTTTGTGACACTCTGATCGTTTTCGTCATCGCTGATGATCCCTCGGCAGAAATCGGAAGAGATGACTTCAGTCGGCAGAAAGTGTTTTCGCGCAAACGTACTTTTGCCCGCCCCACTGGGACCGACGAGCACAACGAGTGAGAGTTTCGGGATTGAGATTTCCATAAATTGATACTTGCCTGATTCTGGAGATAAGCTGAAAAACTCGTTTGCGAGTTCCTGAATGGATGAGAATGTGAACGAATGAAAATGAAAGCACTGCAATCAGGTATCGGTGTGCTTCTTCATTTCAAACACTCCCATTTGAGTCGGGGCACCTACGGCTTTGTCTTCCGGGCCGACGGGCAGGAAGCGGACGGAGTAACCGAACTTGTCTGCGATGCCGGCGGCCCACGTCTGAAATTCAGCCCGCGTCCACTCGAACCGGTGATCGGCATGCCGTACATTTCCAGCGGGCAGGGTTTCCCACATCACGTTATATTCCTTATTCGGAGTGGTGAGCACAATGGTTTTCGGGTGGGCGAATTCAAACAGCATCCGTTCCAGCGCCGCCAGTCGGGGCGGATCGAGGTGTTCAATCACTTCGACCAGGGCGGCGGCGTCGAAACCTTCGAGACGACGATCGCGGTAGGTCAGCGAGCCGTGCAGCAGTTTGATCCGTTGCGCCTGACGTTCCGGCAGTCGTTTCAGTTTGAGCCGTTTGGATGCGATTTCCAGTGAACGCACTGAGATATCCAGACCGACAATCTGTTCGAACTGTCGATCGGCCAGTAGTTCGCGGAGCAGCTTTCCTTCGCCGCAACCCAGGTCAAGCACGCTCTGCGCACCGGAGGCCCGCAGGGAGGCCATTACGCTGCCCAGTCGCTGCTGGTTCAGGGGAACCGCTTTGTCGGTGAGGTCTTCGGCTGTCTCTTCACTTTCGTTTTCGAGTTCTGAGTCGTCAGGCTCGGTTTCTCCTACCAGACGGGCCAGGGCCGTGAGGTACAGGCTCGGTTTAAATTTCAGATAACGGCGGCTGATCTGATCTTTCAGGGGATGGTCGGCCAGCCAGCCGGCTCCTTTCTCCAGCAGTTTTTCCAGTTCGTTTTCGCCGACGAAGTAATGTTTGCGGTTGTCGAAGACCGGAATCAGTACGTAGAGGTGGTTGAGCAGTTCCGCAAGTGTTTTCGTACCTGTCAGGGTGACTGTGTAACAGGGACTTTCGCCCCAGTCCGGGAACAGTTCATCCAGCGGATAAGACTGGATGACGACTTCGTAACCCAGTGGTTCGAAGATTTCGCGAATCA
Source organism: uncultured Gimesia sp. (assembly GCF_963972345.1). Taxonomy (NCBI): domain Bacteria; kingdom Pseudomonadati; phylum Planctomycetota; class Planctomycetia; order Planctomycetales; family Planctomycetaceae; genus Gimesia; species uncultured Gimesia sp. The sequence continues at coordinate 12,532 of NZ_CAXAVM010000115.1, forward strand.
GTTCTTCCCCGCCGCGTACGGGCAGGACGGCGATCTGTACCGTGAGCGGCAGCGGCGTGCTGACCAGTTCCGGACGATCCTTGCAGCGTCCGTTGAGCGCGGATCCCAGGACCTGGGAGAGGGCGACACTCATGAAAGAGGAAGCGACATAGGGGCGATCGTTGACGTACTGGTCAAGCAGGAACGACTGCTGACGTCCTTTGCCGCGGACCATCCCCACCGGATCGACGTCCAGCAGCAGGCAGGCGGTGCACTGTTCCTCGGAAACTGTAGGGTAAAACACATGGGCGTTGCCGAAACTCAGATTGAAGCTCTGAAAACGGTCCGGGTGTTTGTGTAGCAGGTAGCTCAGATCGCTGGCGGGTTTGTGCGTCGTTGTGATAGATAATAACACTCGAGTCTATCCTTTCTGGTCACAATTCCAGAACGCTGGCAGATCTGTTTCACAGACTGCGCAAATATAATAGTTGTCTTTGATCAGATTGAGTTGTGCACAACGAGGGCAACGACGAAAGTCATATGCCGGTTCAAAAAAGTCAGGGTAATGTATTTCGAGTCGTCTGAGGGCTGAATCAACGGCCTGCCAGGAAGCAGGTTCCGGACAATATCCTGTGGACTGATTCGTAATTCTTTCAATGTAGTAATCTGCGTGCTTTAAAGCGAAGGTGATTTCGCCTGCACTGAGTACCGGGCGTCCCAAAGCGCAAGCGACATGTTCCTGATGGCGATCGCAGATATGCAGGTGACCCTCTGTGTCGATAATGAACGTCACCGTTAGATATGGTCCATTTTCAAACTCAACTGTGAGTTGCTCGACCTGGTGAAGTAATGCCTGATGCGTGTTAACAGGTCGACTGATGCGTACTGAATTCAACTGCGCCCGGATTTCAGGAGGACCAACATAATTGTACTCTTTCAACATTAGGAGGTCCTTAAGATCGGAAGACGAAAGGGTCAATACAGATAGTCTAGTGTATGAGCCTCTGTCAGTGTGGGAGGTTCGACTTTTTCTACCAGACGGCGGATGACATTTTCCGGGACCGGCTGGGGACACTGGCGATTCTGTTTCAATATCGTTTCCAGCGGCGGTTCCAGGTAGATCAATTCGATGCGGGCTCCGTAGTCGGTAAAGAGCCGAAGCCAGCGTTGGCGTATCTGCCGTGTCAGATTGGTGGCGTTGAAAGCGAAATCAGATTTTTCGCGCAACAGTTCGCGGCAGCGTTCCCGGGCGAGTTGGACGACGGCTCCCTGGTTGTCCGTCGGTTCGACGTCCAGGTCGTCGCGCATGTCATCCAGCGAGACGGTGGGCAAATCCGTACGGTGCCGTGCGAGCCAGGTATCTTTTCCCGAGCCCGGCAGGCCGGACAGCATAGTGACCGTGCAACTGAAGTCTTCATGAGGCACATAGTGCACGTTCGGTTCCGGCGTGTGATAAAACAGGAATCGCGCCTGATCGTTGGCGAACGGGTAGGGCTGATCGAAGCAGTGCTGTTCCTCGGCAATCATTTTCCAGAACCGCAGATTTTCTTCCGGACGAGACATGCTGTTGGTCGTCCTGCCGCGCGTGTCGGCCAGGGCAAACAGGTAGAGCAGACGATGGTTGACCAGCCAAGAGAGGGAAATCACTTCCTGTTCCGGATTCGGTTTTTCCAGCAGAAAGGCGGGACGACCATGATAGCGGACCAGGCGGCAGATGGTCTCGCGGGTTTCCAGATCACAGCCCAGTCCGCGCAGAACATTTCGCGCCAGATACTCTCCTTTCACGGCATGTTTGGGCGAACGCAGGCGGCCGGTTTCGGGATCGAGCTGCGTAGTCAGCGGTTTGGCTGCGTCGTGCAGCAGCGCGGTGAAGATCAGGATGGACTGTTCCCGGCTGCATAAGGCAGACCACTCATTCAGTTCCGGTAACTGGCGGCAGACGAGTTGGGTGTGCGTCCAGACATCCCCTTCGGCGTGCCACTGGGCATCCTGCGCGCAGTCGGACATTGCCTGGCACCAGGGCTGCGTGGCGGCCCAGGTCAGAATGTCATTCAGAGATACCTGAGACAGCTTTTTCCAGTTCATTTAGCTTGCTTCCAAATCACTGATCGCTTCTAAAAGTGCATTCCGTAGCTGGTGATAGTCTTCTCCGGCTACAGTCACACCGAGTCTTCCGTTAGCTGTTTCATTTACTACAATAAAGAGTCGATCACTATATTCCGTGTCATAGTTGATTATGACGGGGAGCTTTTCTAATCGCCCAATTTGGAAAGAACGATTTTCCACTCGACCTTCAGATTCAATGTTATTCCAATAGTTTTGCCAGTCTTTCAGAAGATTAAGGTTCGAAATTTCTAATTGTAGTGCGATCAAAGACGATTCGATCTGTAACCCCAATGTTTCCGGTTCTTCGAGTAATTTATCGACCATCAATTCCCAGTTACCGGATCGTCCATACGCGATCAGTCCAAATTCTGACATTCTTTTTTAAACTCATTTCTATTATGACCAGATATCTGCCTGTTTCGAGAGCAGGTTGGGGACCATTGCCTGGTGTTGCCAGTGGCTGCTCTGTTTGATTTTTTCTACAAATTCGGGACGGACAAACTTGGACCTGCCGGTGACGACTCCACCCGCTTCGGTGCGGAGATAAACGCCTTCCATCAGGTTGTCCGTGTTGCTGGTATAAGGATTATCAAAGGCGCTGTCAAAGGCAGACTGGCCAATCAGCGTCTCCAGGTCTTTGCGTGCCAGGGGGCCGGTATGAATCACGGGCACCGTTTCGATGCCGGTCCCTGCAAGCAGTTCCAGCCGGCAGGCGAGGCTGAGAAAAACCTGTTTTACTTTATCGTAAATGTCAAATTCAAAGAAGTAGTGCGGCAGGCTGCGATAATGAATCGAGTGCCGTGCATAGACCCATTCGCCAAACAGGATGAACCGGTCTTCCAGCATCTGTTCCAGGACCGGTCGTTTGACCATGGCCCATTGCTTGAACAGATCGTACTGTGGGTGCATGCCTTCGTTAATCAGGTGCCCCCGACACTGCAGAACGAGTTCTCCGGTGGGAGAGAAATGAAGTCCGACGTTGGTGCCGTCTATTTTTTCCTCCACGATGAGAGATGGATCGGCAATGAACTGTAACGAAGCCTGTTCGCTGAGCCGTTTATCGTCTGCCGTCCCCGTAGAGCCGAACAGATGAGGTGTTCGCGGATATTTGACAAATTGATCATGGGAACTGCCCATCGGTCCGGACTCTCTTTAACAAAAGTGAAGGGGATGTATCAGATTCAGCCGTTTCAGCATGCGCAGATTCTCTGTGTCGATTCTGACAGAAAACGGCTGAGGTGAGAACTCAGTGACAAAAAACTCAGTGACGGAAAACCGGCGCGGGATCATTCCCGCGCCCGTCCGTTATTCTCTGAAAAAAGTGATTGCGGTTCACGCCGTCAAAAGCAGCCCCGCGTGAGGCAGCACTTTTTGAAGCGCCTGCCGGAGCCGCAGAGGCATAAATCGTTGCGGCCCAGTTTTTCTTCGAGCAGCTTAACGCCATGCACAATGCGGGTGCCCCGTTTGACTTGTGTTTCAGACGGGAAGCCTGTGCGGCGTTTGCTCATCGTTTCAAAAAAAGGGCCGTTCGTCGAATTCGGAATCGTACATATCACACCTCCGCTGGGTCAGAGAACAGAGTGGTTTGAGAAGGGAGACACGGCGAGTTCAGCGAGGTTCTCGAATATTCTGTTTTAAAAATGAATTTTCCAGTTCCGTTTTTCAATGCAGCGGAGATTCGCTTTATCGCGGAGCTGTAACAGATATTTTGTCAGCAGCTGCAACTCATTATCATTCTGGTCACCGAGCCAGGGGGTGACGTAGATTGCGTTGCCGTAGTTTCGTTCAACTTTTTTGGGGTGTATCATCCACAATGAGTACGCGTTCCAGATTATATCCCTGTCGCCTGACTTTCTTCAGATCTTTAATGTAGTACTGTTCGTGCCACTCGGGATCGAATCTTGTGATACAACGTTCACGGCTCCAGATGAATTCTGGAATAATCCATTTCGGGAAAATGGAATTCACAACTGATTCAACATAGTCTGGGCTGGAAGAAGACCAGACTGCAATACGGTAGTGCTGAGAAACCTGGTTTAAAAAATCAGTCAGAAATGGCCGCAGATAAACCGCATACGGCCCGATTCGACAGTCTGGCTTTCGCTCAAGTGGACGATCTGCTGCATAAAGCAGTGTCTCATCAATGTCGAGAATCAACAGGATCTGATCCAGGGGCTGCACGACTGATTTCCTCTAAAAGAACGAACCTCGGTTTCACTGAGGTGTCAACGTTGACAGATTTGTTCCAGCAGTATTGTTTTGCTGTTGTGTTAATACAGACACAAATCAGGTTTTTTAGTTCTGTCCGCTTCATGGTGAGACGTTTGTAACGAAATGTTGAAAGTCATGCTGTTTAACAAAGGTTTAAGCTGTTCGGTTTGAAGTGAGGCATTATTGGTGCGTCGTGCGCGAATGATGTTGCTTTCGGGGTGATGCCTGCGCATCGCCAGTCTGCTTAAAATTCCTGGTAACAGAATAGATATCATGACTTCTCAACAAAGAAAACACCACGCTGACTGCAGGGTGGATGCGCTGATTGCACAGCATGGATCAATGCGACGTGCGCATCAGAAAAAATACTGGCGACTGATTCATGTAATCCGTGCGCGGACGAAGCTGCTCTCACCCCGTCAACAAGCAGGATTTCTTAATCCTGTCAATGCGGGGGTTGTTATTCAGGCCTGTGTCAGGATGGCGCGTCGCGGTTTTGCCTGGATTCGCTCCCCGGAGGACTGGGTAGTTCCCAAGGGAAGTTCTCTGGTTCAGCTCCGCTCGCTGGTGCATCATTTATACGATAAATATTCCGTTCCCGATTTTATGTCAACCGTCTGGTGGAATGAGCATGAAATAAGCTGGGAACTGGACCTCTACCTGCATCTGGCACGTGGACAGAGTGTGCGGAAATATCAGAATATATTCTGTCAACGTCTGTCGAAGAAAATGGCGGCTCATTTTATGCAGGCACCTGATGACCTGCGGCCCTACGCTGCAATCTTCTGGTCACGAGTGCGGGCACTCGGCGGAGATGCAAAGCTGGCTCGAACCCTGGTCACCCGAACTGTGCTGTCTCTACCTAAATTTGATGAGCCTTTCTGGGATGCAGTCGTCCGCTTCCTGATTAAGTATCAGCCGATCTCTGCGGACGAAGTAGTGGAGATTGTTAATTTTATTTTCCAACAGCGATATGAACCGGCGGAGAAAGTCTGGGGTCCCGGTGCCGGAGAAATTCCGGTTCAACCTCAGTTTTCTCTTAGGGGGCGTTCGCTGATGACACTCAGGCGGCATATGGTTCACTGGCAGTCAGATCTGATTGAGCAGGGGATCATGCCGCCTCCGGGAGTGAGCCGCCTGGATTTTCCCTGGGATCGCAGCAATATTAAAGCTTTTCAGTGTGAGCAGGAAGATGCTGTCTGGAGCATTGAGGAACTGCTGACTCCCCGACAGTTACAGAACGAAAGTCGGCGGATGAATCATTGTGTTTCTGATTATATCGGTGATTGCATCGGCCGTAGTACAACGATCTGGTCAATGAAAGTGAAAACGGGGCGTCGCAGGCGGCGTCAACTGACGATCGAAGTCCATCCCCAGAAAAAGATGATATTTCAGGCGAGTGGTAAGAATAATTGCGAACCAAGTGAAACTGTCAAAGAGATCTTAAATCGCTGGGCTGCCCAGGAGGGATTGACTCTCAATGAGTCAATCTGATTAATTACAAGGCAGAACCTGCACTAAACTGACGCAGCGAAAGCCATCGGTGCATCTGTAATAGACGAGGCTTGGAGTTGAGATTTTCTGGGGACGAACAGTTCGGTGACCGTCAGTGCGGATCGCTTCCCGATGCCGTCGAGTTGTGTGATGGGAACCTGAGAGAAAGTCATGTGTGCCTCGCGGGGACTGTGACTGGGAGCGGGTTCAGCAGACAGGCTGGCTGCTGAATATCCTGGCCCAAATAACCATATAACCGGTAAATTTTACCTGACCGGCAGTAGCAAGAGCAGCAGAGGGAGCTTAGGTACAGAAATACAGTTTTCGTTCGCGTCAACTCTCTCCATAAAACCGAGATAACTGATGGAGTCACCATCTTTATCGTAATAAAACGGACTTTATGATCTCGGACAATTCATATTGAGAGTCGAATGCCCCTCTGCTCATTTAGATGTTCGCTGCTTCTGTCACTGCTGACCGGGCTGGGGATGCTCTTCCCTTCACATATCTTCGCCCAGGATCCGGCACCCGATGATCAGCCGGAATGGATCCAGGAAGAAGATTATCTGTACCGCGCCTATTTTGATTTCACCGGGCAGGCGGGCGGCGTGAATGATAATGGTCAGGGGCTGCTGTTTATTCCCCTGGCACAGGATGAAGAAAGTCTGTTCTTTGCGGATCTGCGAGGAAATATCTTTGACGATTCCTCCGCAGAAGGAAATTTCGGTCTGGCTTACCGGCGGATGGTAAACGACCAGTGGATCGCCGGCATGTATGGCTTCTACGATGTCCGCCGCAGTCAGTACAGCAATATCTTTCGCCAGGGCAGCTTTGGTTTTGAACTGCTCAGTATTGAGTGGGATTTCCGCGTGAACGGCTATGTTCCCTCGCTCAAACAGCAACGAGTGGACTCGCTGAATACTGCCTATCTGAGTGGTAATAATATCGTGATGCGGGCCGGTGAAGAACGTGCTTACTGGGGAACCGATTTTGAAGTCGGGCGGCTCTTGAAAACATTCCCTGAATCGAATCTGGATGCAGAACTGCGAGGTTACGTAGGCGGATATTACTTTGATAATTCGGCCCCTGGCTTTCAAGAGATGACAGGTCCACGCGCCCGGGTCGAGTACCGGATGTTCGATCTCCCCTGGCTGGGGAATGGTTCGCGTGTCGTGCTGGCTGGACAGTATCAGTATGACGAAGTACGGGGCTCCCAGGGGACCGGCCTGTTGACCGTGCGAATTCCTCTGCCGGGCAATGGAGACAGTCAGAAATTGACTCGCTTCCAGCGCCGGATGGTGAACCCGATCGTGCGTGATATCGATATCGTGTTGAACCAGGCCCGGGGACCGGAAGAATGTGCGAAACTGCAGCTGACCGGACAGGAACTGAAGGATCTTACGTTGATCGATGCGGATACAGTCAATGCCGAAGCCGTCTTCAACGCCGCGGGATCAGACAGTGTCGTGCTGTTTGACGGTTCCAAAGGAACGATCAATACCAGCACCGGTTTTGTCTTTAATGATGGCCAACTCGCGCTGGCTGGTGGCAATAGTGTGAATGTTGTGGGTTGTAATTCCGGTGCTGTCGCCAGCTTCAGCTATGGCGCGCAACCGATCGTGAATGGTTCGCTGACTTCGATTGATGTCTTCACGATGGCGGACCGTTCCAGTATCGTGGGTATGAATATCACGGGCGGGCAAAATGGAATCTATGGTAATAATCTGAGTGGTTTCACGATTAACAGAAATACCATCAGCGGTGCAGATGAAGATGGCGTGCATCTGGAAGGGGACACTAACGGTTCCATCACAGATAATACCTTCACAGGAAATGGAAAACTCACGTTTAACGATGGTCTGGAAATTGAAAACTTAACGGGGGGAACGATTTCACGTAATACATCCAGCGGAAATGATTACGGTTATTATTTCAGGCGGATTAACGGTGGAACGATCTCAAATAACATCGCTGAAAATAACGACAAGGAAGGATTCTATATCGAGCGATTTAATGCAGGTACCATTACCGGGAATACCGCGCAGAACAATGCCTCATCTGGCTTTTACTTTGAATATGATATGGACGGTGGCGTGTTCTCAAATAACATTGCCAGCAACAACGGCGAATTCGGATTTGAATTTTATGGTGTCAATGACGGAACCATCAGTGGCAACCAGGCGCTGGACAATGCTTACGCCGGTTTCGCTTTCTATGGTCAGATCGAAGGCGGAACGTTTTCTGGAAATATTTCCGCACGAAATGATGTTGGATTCTATTTTGATGAAGACATCGATGGAGGAACCATTACCGGCAACATCGCCAGCAACAACCGGTATGACGGATTCTATTTCCGTGATATTTTTCATGGCGGAACGTTTTCGAATAATACCGCGACAGAAAATGGAGATGATGGATTTGATTTTGATGACTTCGATGGGGGAACAATCAGTAATAATATCGCGACCGGAAATGGTGTGAACGGGATCGCCTTCTTTGGAGAGGTCAGCGGCGGGACGTTTAGTGGAAATACTGCCACCGGCAACCAGGATAACGGAATCAAATTCGGTGATACCGTATCGGGCGGAACGATTGTGAACAACGTGGCCAGTAATAACGTCGACGACGGGTTTGACTTTGAAGATATTACGGGCGGGGTGATCACAGGCAACACGGCTACCGGAAATCAGGACGTTGGCTTTGATTTTGACGATATCGTCAGTGGGGGTACGATCAGCAATAATCTCGCCACAGGAAACCAGGGTAACGGGTACGATTTTATTGCCCCGATTCAGGGAGGCACCCTGGACGGAAACACTGCCCGGAGCAACTCGGGCAATGGTTTCTCGATCGTGAATTTCTCAGGAGGTAACACCGCATCCTTCTCGAACAACTCTGCGATCGATAATGCGTTGAAGGGTTATGACGTCCAGACAGGGACACCGCAGAGCGGTGTGGGATCCAATACCGGTTCTGGAAACGCTTCTGACAACAACTATTGATCTGACTGACCCCGTCTGATTCCAGAGGCTCCATTTTACAGGCCAGATTCCATTTTCATGTGAAGTCTGGCCTGTTCTGCTTTGAGTTGCTGGTTTTCTGTCTGCAACTGTTCAACGAGTTTCAGGACGTCCGCTTGCGGCAGACGCGGGTGAATATGCTGGGGGCAGTTTATGTCCCAGGCGGTGACAGTAAACAGGATGGCACGCTCAACCCGTCCAGGATAAGCCGGGTCGTGCAGTTGCGCGAGCAGTTCCGGATCATCTTCGACAGACCGGGCGGTTCCCCAGATCTTCACACGCCGACGCTGGACGTAATCGATCAGAAACAGAAATGCCTGGGGATTTTCAGCGAGGTTACCCAGAGTAATGAACTGCTGGTTGCCGGCAAAATCGGCGAAACCCAGTGTTGATTGATCGAGGACTTTGAGAAAGCCGGGGCTGCCTCCGCGATATTGTATGTAAGGCTGCCCGGACTGACTGGCAGTTCCCAGGTAAAACATGTCGAGTTCTGATAGAAATGTCTTTAGTTCTGCTGTCACTTTTGTCTGCCAGCCAGACCTCTGTTCCATCCGGGCGTACTGTGAGCGTGAACCTTTTTGTGTCTGCACCGCTTTCACGGATTCTGTAAAGGCGATATCACTGGGGTAAGCGTGCATCGCGAAATTTCTGAATTGAAGAATGAAAAAGGGGGCAGTTCGACATGGAACTGCCCCTGTGTGAGATTACTGTGAATTCGCTGCTGCCAGCCCCTCCGGCAGTGGTTCGACAGTCGGGAAATCGATTTCCGTCCGGGCGATGTTATTGAAGTAATTGGTAAAGATGTTGAGCGCCACATTAGCGACGATCTCGGCGATCTGCTCTTCACTGAACCCGGCGTCGCGGATGTCTTGCAGGTCCTGGTCGGAAACCTGTCCGCGTTTTGCCACGATAGTCCGGGAGAACTTCAACAGGGCAGCCGTTGCAGGGTCAGAGTCGCCACCGGCCCGGTTTTCCAGGATCTGTGATGCTGACAGACCGGCACGCTTTCCGAGGGCGGAATGTGCCGAGACACAATACCCACAATGATTCGCTTCCCCTACGGTCAACGAGATCTGTTCCCGATGCTGAGCCGAAAGCGCTCCTGTGGTCAGGGTGCCACTGAATTTCAGATAGGCATCCAGTACGGCGGGGGAATGGGCCATGGTTCG